>CALAGB010000001.1 GCA_937891245.1 uncultured Thermomicrobiales bacterium
AGCAGTAACGGCTGATGCCTCGCATCCCCTGCCCCTGGCCTGGGTGCCCTCGCAGTTCGCCTTGAAGCCGTGCATCAGCCTGAATTGCGGCTTCCTCTTGGGTCGCTCCATACGCCACGAGGATCGCCTCGGCCTGAGCACGGAGAGCCTCCGCAGGAATGCGCACAACGCTAATACCAGTTGCCACGTCTCTGATTCCTCCCTGAACGTTGGTCAACGCTCTCCGTCGGCCACGGGCTTTTCTTGCTCAGCGCGAAAGTCGTTTAATGCGGACCGCATGCGCTCGACGGCTTGTGTGAGAATCTCTTTCGGTTGGAGCAGAGTCATGCGCATGTAATTGCCCCAGGTGTCTCCGAAGCCGGTTCCTGGAAAGATGAGTACCCCCGCTTTATCGAGAAAGAGATAGGAGAGTTGCGTCGCCGGAATGCCCGTAGACGCAGTATTTGCCCAGATGTAAAGCGCACCGTGCGGGGTGCCATAGCTGAATCCCATGTCGTCGAGTGCGGCCAGGAGGAGGTCGCGACGCTCGGAGTAGATTTGTCGCATCTCTTCGACGGAATCCTGAGGTCCATCGAGCGCTTCGACTGCTGCCCATTGGGAAACGGTGGGTGCCTGAACGTTGACCATATCCTTGATCGCCGCCACGGTTTCGATGAATTCCGAAGGGCCGACGAGGTATCCGATCCGCCAGCCGGTCATGGCGTACGACTTCGATACACCGTTGAGCGTAATCGTCCGCTCGCGCATCCCAGGGAGCGAGGCAATGCTGATCTGTTTCGCCCCTTGGTAGAGGAACTTCTCGTAAATCTCATCTGAGATTACGATCAGGTCGCGCTCAATCGCAAGTTGAGCCAAACGTCGGACGACATCGGGGGAGTTGATGCCGGCAGTCGGATTATTGGGGGAAATCAGCAAGAGTACTTTCGACTTCGGACCGATCCGTGCTTCAACTTCATCCGGGTCAAGCTCGAAGTCGTGTTCCTCGTCGGTTGGCACGAGCACCATATTCCCGCCCGCGAGTTTAATCGCGGCATCATAGGATGTGTAGCGGGGATCAGGGACGATGACTTCGTCACCCGGCTCGATTAATCCCTGGATCAGCAAGAAGAGCGCCTCTTGCCCGCCCGTGGTCACAAGGATCTCCGTGTCAGGATCAGCGGTAATGCCGTTATCGCGCGCAAGCTTGCGCGCGATCGCCTGTCGCAGCTCGAGCAACCCTCGCGTCGGCGCAGGGCCGGTAGTGCCTTCATCGATGACGCGCTTTGCCGCCTCGACGATGTTCGCAGGGGTGGCAAGATCGGGATCGCCAAGCCCCATTGAAATGACGTCCTTCTTCGAACGCGCGAGTTCTTGGAGATCAAAGATGTTGATCGACTTTGTCTCACTCACCGAGTTATTCATCTGCGCCTCCAGCGCGCACCTGTGCGATTCGCTCGATTCCAGATCGAAGGACCGGTGATTCGACGCCGAGGTCGATCCGAAGGAAGCCTTGGGTCGAGTCTCCAAATCGGCTCCCGGGTTCGACCGCAATGCCGTACTCGCGTGCCAATCGCGCCGTAAGTTCGCGATCATTCGAATGAACACTCCGCGCATCGATCAGCAGCGCGGGGTAGGCATCAGGTGATACGACCGAGAAAGAGGATGACCTCAATTGTTCTACGACCGCCGCTCGGCGTGCGTTGAACTCTTCGCGCCGGGCTGCGAGCCATTCGGTCGGTCCTTCGAGTGCGGCGAGCGCGGCGAACTGTGACACTGCAGTCGTGCAGATTGACATTGCCTGCTTGAGGCCGCGCAACTTCGCGGCCCGATCGCCCGGAGCCGTGAAGAATCCAACGCGCCAGCCATGCAGCCCGTAACCGGCGGAGAACGAACCGATCGTGATGACGTTCGCTCCCAATTCTGCATTGAACGGCGCGCCCTGTGGCTGATAGAGACAGGGGACTCCAGATCGATCGAGGATCACGTCCATACCCTGCGCAACGGCCGCACCAATCAAGCGTTCTAAGTCGGATGCCGGGATCTCCACCCCGCTGATCAGAGAAGGAGAGGAAATAACGAGTGCGTTCGCACGGGATTGCTCGATTGCACTGCTGGAAGGAACGAATCGATCTCCCACGCTTGGCGATATGCGCTCGATCTTCGCCCCGATGAAGGTGATCATCTCGATCACATGCGGGGAAACCGGTTCGACCACGAGTGCTGTACTCTCGGCTGACAACACGGCTTGTAACGCGATGTAGATCGCCTCAGCGCCACCGTTCGTTACAACTGTCGTATCCGCCGTCGCCGGGAAGCCCTCGGAGGTCGAGCGCGCGGCGATCGCGCGGCGCAACTCAGGGACACCCGGTCGACTCGTATAGTGGGTTTCGCCGCGATCAAGCGCGTCTTTCGCCGCCTGGAGCACGTGTTCCGGGAGAGGCGTCAACGCTGGTTGCGTCAGATCAATCAATCCCGCAGTGACGGTATCGAACGTTGCCTTCTGCATCGCCGCGAGTCTGAGTGCCCGCTCGGCAAGCGCGCGCCCCATGACTGTGTTCGGGCGATTGAGGGGGTTGGTATTCATGATGCGAATCTCAGATGTGAGCAAGCTGGCTGAGTCACTATTCGTCGCCTTCCCAGCGGATGCCCAGCAAGTCCTCGAGGTTCATGCGGTCAACCACCATCGGATCAATCTCGCCGGCTGGTGCCGTCATGAGCAGGGTTACGCCTGGCCCATAACCGGCTTTGATGCTATCGGTTGAGGAGACAACGCCGATACTGACTCCACCCTTGCGATACCCGTGGCCCCAAGCTGAGTCGAGATCCGATATCGCGACGATATCGCCGAGGCGCAGCGAGTCCAGCCCGAACTTACTGAGCGCGTTGTGGTCCATAGACTGGATACAAATCGCGCCACCTTCACTCCCCAGACCAGCACCCGCACCAACTAATTCCGGTGGAACGATCGCCTTGACCGGAACCGTCAATTTGGCGTCGTTCTCCTCAATGCGCATCGCGTCGAATAACTGAGGTCCGAAGCTCTTGAGATGCACCCCCGGGAAACCTTGAATTGACATGGCCACGCCCCGAGCGCGTACGATGATCTTGTCGCCGATCGCCATCTGCTCCAATGCAGCGTGCGGAAACGAGATGATGACGTGCTCGGCAAAGCGACCGCTCTTGCCAGTTACGACACCCTTCGCCCCTTTGGCATTGCCGGACATCGCGACCGCTTCGTTCCCCACACAGGCAAAGACGTTCAACGCTTGATTGGCGGCGCCATCGGGTGCCTTGATCGCGATACCTGGTTCGATATTGTCACCGGCCCAGCCGTAGACCGAATCTCCCAGACGAACGTTGTAGACAATCCCGCCCAGGCTCGGCAGCAACCGAGGCCGTCCATCATGATCGATCTGATGCGGCACGGCCGGGATCCCGGGATAGCCGGGGGAAACGATATTTCCCTGAACGGACATCGTAATGAGACGGTCACTATTTGTGGCGACCATGCGTTATTCCTCCCTTAGTCGGCACGTCGTCATTAGACGAGCGTCTTGTTCCCGATTCCCAAATATGCCGCAAGATTCGGTCGGTTTTCCGTATCGACGTAATATTCGATCTTGTTCGTTGAGCACGAAAGGATATCCATTACGCCCGGACCATGCCCAGTCATGTACGAATCACCATGATTGATCAGCCCGATCGTCACCGCACCTTCGCGATAGCCGCGATTGAAGGTGTGGTCATGATCCTGGACGGCGAGAATGTCGCCGATGCGCAGATCATCGAGCCCGAGCTGTGCGAGAGTCTCTCGGTCGTTGGACATCAGGTCCTGATCAACGTAGTCGGCGCCGAGTTCGGCTCCCGAACCCATCATGTAGGCCGGAATCACCGCCGCAACTGGCAATCGAATCCTGCCGTTGCCAAGTTCCTCAATGCGCAGACTTTCGAACAGTTGGGGACTCATTTTGCGGACTGAGATATCGGGGTAATCGAGCATCTCTAGCCCCATGCCAAGTGCTCGAATTTGCACTTTATCGCCGATACTGATCTGTTCAAGCACCTCTGGCTCGAAATCGACCAGAATATGCGCGTGTTCACCGGTGACAACACCGCGGGCACCAGCCGCCTCACCGGTGACCATGACCGCGGGATTGCCGATACAGGCCAGGTAGTGAAGCGCGTGTTCTGGCCCGTCTTCCCGGTTTCGCATTGAAACCGCCGGCTCGACATGATCCGCGGCCCACCCATAGGCGCGGTCACCGACTCGAGCATTCAGAATCACACCCGCGGTCCCCATGAAGACCACCGATTCACCCTGGGCGTTTGGGCGATACGGCGAGCGCGCCGCAGCTGGCCAGACCTCGCCACAAACCGCCATCTCAATAAGCTGCTCTTTGTTCGTTCGAACCACCGTTTGCCTCTTTCTGCATCGGATCTGATAGCGGTAGCCGTCTTAGACGTCGCGCGGTCGCTTGAAGCGCTCCGGCATTTCACCGTCTTTGTAAACCTGCATGAACTCGATCTCCATGCCGGGTACCGAGTCGCCTTCGAGAAAGGCGATCCAGCCTTCTGGATGCTCGTGAATGCCGGTAATCTGGCAGGATTTACACTCTTTAAGGATGGCTCCAGCGCTCAGCGACTGGGCAACAGCCTCTTCAATGTTGTCGACTGAAAGACAGGCGTGATGGAGCCCCTCACCATGCTCGTGGATGAACTGGGCAAACCGATGATTCTCTTCAAGCGACTGGCAAATTTGAATTTGGACGTCACCAAACATGAAGTGCGCTTCGCGTGACCCTCCTTTGACGAGATCGCGCGGCTTCACGTCTTGCGAAATCCCGAGGAATCGCTGGTACTGTGCAAGGGCCGCGTCACAATCGGACACTGCAATCGCGAGATGCTTTACGCCAAGAATTTCCACAATTCTGTCCTTTTCTGACCGTATGAAGGTCAAACTTGTTGATTCCAGTCCCAACCCACGTTGCGGACCTTCTCAGACAACTCGTACGCATTGAATCGCTGACCGGTAATCCCACTCCCATCTTGAAGGGCAAGAAACGCAAACCCATCCGCCATATCAATCGGATCGCGATAACGTGCACGGCGCTCCGGATCCCACTTCTCGAATTCGGCAATGGTTACCGACGTCGGTTTGATACTGAAACCGGGCGTTACGACATTGACGCTGATATTCTCGGATTGCAATTCGAGGGCTAACGAGAAGGAGAATCCTTCCAGTCCGTATTTTGCGGCGCAGTAGTCGGTTTCACCGGCAAAGGGATATACCCCCGCGCGTGACGAGACGTTGATAATCGATCCGCGCCCCTTGCGTCGCATTCCCGGCAAGACTCCGCGAATGAGGCGCACTGGAGCAAGAAGATTCACTTCGATTGTCTCGTCGAATTCGTCGGCCGAGATGTCGCTGAATGACGTGTTCCGCAGGATGGCTGCATTATTGATCAGCGTATCAACGCCGCCATAGCGCGAAATGACCGTTTGTAGCAGCTCATCAATCGCCGATGCGTGACCAATGTCCACCGGGAACGTTTCAATAGTTCCGCCTGCATCGCGCACGGTCGCGGCCAGCGAATCCAATTCACTAGTTGTTCGCGAAACGGCGATGATCGTCGCGCCGTGGCCGGCAAGTCCGCGCGCGACTCCGTCCCCCAGTCCGCGCCCAGCGCCCGTGATGAGCACGGTTTGGCCCGTTAGTCTTCCCATCCCAGTTATCCCTCCCGTGTATGTCATTCCCTATCGATTCTGAATTCGTGGATCCAGCACATCACGCACAGCATCACCGAGAAGATTGATGGCGAGCACAGCAAACATGATGACGACCCCACCAAACGTGGAAATCCACCACGCGGTATTGAGACGAGATCGGCCGTCGCTCACAATCGCCCCCCATTCTGGTGTTGGCGGCTGAGCACCCAATCCAAGAAAACTAAGGCTGGCAATGGAAAGAATTGATGAACCCAGCCCAAGCGTGGCGACGACCAATATCGGGCCGATGATATTAGGCAGGATGTGACGAAACATAATCGTCGTATCGCGTGCGCCGAGCACGCGCGCGGCATCGACGTATTGGTTCTCACGAGCGCTGAGAACTGATCCCCGCGCCACACGCGCATAGAATGGAGCCGATGCAATTCCAACAGCCACCATGACATTGGTGAGGGTCGGTCCGAGGGTGAAGATCACGACCATTGAGAGCAAAATGCCGGGCAAGGCCATTGCGATATCGACAAACCGCATGATTGCCGCGTCGATAAGTCCTCGGTAGAAGCCCGAAATGATCCCCAGCACGGTTCCCGATGTTGACGCAATAATCACGGCGATCAGTCCAGCGCGGAGCGATATCCGGCTCCCTGCCATCAACCGACTCAAGACGTCGCGCCCTAAATCATCGGTGCCGAACGGATGATGAAGACTGGGCGATGACAGCCTCACCGCGAAATCAGTGTCGATCGGGCCGTACGGGGTGATCACGGGCGCGAAAATTGCGACCAAGATGAAGATTCCCAGAATAATCGCACCAGCAAGTCCGGTCGGATTGTGAACGATGCCTCGAAGCACGCGCAGCCGTCGACTGCGTTGATGCGTTATGGCAACTTCTGGTAGACGGTCCTTAACCACGCTAACCTGTGTTCCCATATGCTGACTCCCCAAGCGAACGAGTAACTCGAGACGCGCAACGATCACGAATAGCGGATACGCGGGTCAATCAGCCCATAGACAATGTCGACGAGCAAATTTGCGAGGATCGTGATGATGCCGACGACAATGACCGTTCCTTGGACGAGCGGCATATCACGTTGTTGGATCGCGGCGACTGCGAGCTGACCAATCCCCTGACGAGCAAATACCGTCTCGGTAATAACCGCCCCGCCGAGAGCGAAACCAAACTGCATCCCGGCGACCGTAATTACGGGGATCAGAGCATTCTTGAGGGCATGCCGGAAAATGACCCCACGCTCCGACACGCCTCGGGAGCGTGCGGTCACGACATATTCCTGACGTAAGACTTCCAACATGCTGGCGCGCACCAAGCGCGCGAGCACTGCGATCGGGTACGCCGCCAACGAGACTGCGGGCAATATGAGTTGCTTGAGGGACCCTGACCCTGCGGCCGGTAGCCAATTCAACATCACAGCGAAAACGTAGATAAACACCAGGCCAAGCCAGAAATTGGGCATCGCAACGCCGAAAAGCGAACCGACCATGCTTACCCGATCGACCCAGCCGTTTTGCCTCACTGCTGCCGCGATACCAACCAAGATACCGATCGGGACAGCGATAAGCATGCTGGCGCACGCGAGTTGCATCGTGGCCGGCAGTTGGTTCCCGATCTGGGACATCACGGCCTGATGGCTAAAGAGCGAGCGGCCAAAATCACCATGCATCAAAGCCCATACATAATCCACATATTGCACTAACAGCGGGCGATCGAGGCCAAGATTGTGACGAAGAACTTCCTGGTCTTTGGCGGAGGCGGCAAACTCTGTGAGCATGACCTGAACTGCGTCACCGGGTAGGAGGTGCATCATGAAGAAGACCAGAGTGATCAGGCCGTAGATAACCGGTATGGTGATCGCTAGTCTTCGCAGTAGATACTGAATCATTGTCTCTCCTGGCGGTAGCTGGCACGCTCCGGACGGTCCGGAGCGTGCTCAAATACGTGCCTATTTGTCCCAGTAGAGGTCGTAGATCAGCGCTGACGATCCGACCGCATCGATCACGTCTGTGTTGGAGAGTCCTTTCTTAAACCCCCAGAGGACTTGATAGTTGTAGAGGGGAACGTAAGCGGCATCCTCCATAACTTGTTGTTGGATCTTGTCGTAAATCGATTTTCGCTTCGTGGAATCGGTCTCGATCGCACCATCGTTGAACCACTGATCCACATCAGCGTTGCTATAGTGCGAGAAGTTCCAGCCGTTTCCGATGTTCTCTGAGCCGAAGATTTTGTGGAGGTCGTCTGGATCAGTTCCGCTCCACTGAGTCCAGTCGAGGTTATGCTTTCCTTGTTGCGCATCCTGCTGTTGAGCAGGGTTGTCTTCCGCAAGGATGTTAACCTTCACGCCGACTTTCTTGAGCTGTGATTGAACGACTTCAGCCAGCGTTTGTAATGTCGTGAATGTAATGTAGAGGACTTCGAGGGTTTGCCCATCTTTCGATCGGTAATCCCCGTCGCCCATCACCCAGCCCGCTTGGTCGAGTAAATCACCGGCCTGCTTGGGGTCGAAGGAATAGAGCGTACCCGCATCTTTGTTGAACGCCCAACTAAAGGTGGAGATAACCCCGTTCGCCGGCTGACCGACTCCATCAAACACGACCTTAATGATCTCGTCCTTGTTAATCGCGAATTCAATCGCCTTACGCACGGTGAGATCATCGGTTGGAGCCTTGGTTACGTTGAGATAGATACCGGCCGGTGGGTACCCTTCGACCAATCTCTGCGAAGCCTCGAAGTCCCCGCTCGACTTGAACGCCACCCAATCAGTTGGCTGGACCGCGTTGATTCCATCGACTTGTCCCTGACTCAACGCTGCGGTACGGGTGCCATCCTCCGGAATGAACTGAAACGTGACTTCGTCAAGATACGCTGGCCCGTTATGCGTCGAACGAGCCGACGCCCAGTTGTAGTCTGGGTTCTTCGTGATGACGACGTGCTGCTTCTGAATGTACTCCTTGAAGACGAATGCCCCCGTACCAACCGGATGCAACGCGAAATCTTGACCATATTTCTGCACCGCCGCGGGCGAAACCATGGAGGGACCGAGCGTCGCCAGCGAGCTGGGGAGGCGGCCATACGGCGTTTTGAATTTGACCTGGATCGTTGAGTCATCGACGACGGTTGTCGAATCGTACGGGCCGAGAGAGAAGATCGCGGACTGTGATTTCGTCGCGGGGTCGACGATGCGGTCGAAGTTGAATTTCACGGCAGCAGCATCGAACGGGGTACCATCATGGAACTTGACCCCTTGCCGCAACTTGAACGTCCAGGTCAGACCGTCGTCCGACACACTCCATTCAGTGGCGAGACTCGGATACAGCTTTCCGTCCGGCGTGCGTTCGATCAGACGGTCGAAGACGGCCATGAAAAATATGTTGTCGGCCAACGATGAATCGACGTGAGGATCGAGTATTTGAAACTCGCGTTGGAGTCCAATTTTCAGCGTACCACCGGGCTTCCCAGCCGAAGTCGCGGTGCTCGCAGCCGGCGACGCGATCGAGGCTGGTGCCACCGTTGGCATGGATGTCGGGCTACTGCTGCCCGAGCTCGCCGCTTGCGTACTTGTCCCTGCGGACGTCGTCGTGCTGCTGCTTGAGGTACTTGATGTATCGGTGCTCGATGAGCTGCCACAAGCGGCCAGCATTGCCGCGACAACTGTTCCAGAAAGGCCGAGCACACCAGCTCGTTTGATAACCTCGCGGCGGGTGATCTCACCGTCGCGAATATCCGCCCATAAAGCATCTTGCTGATTCGTCAACACTCCGACAAATCCCCTCTGCTCGCTCCATCGCGAGTAGTAACGACATCTGTTCAACAAAACGTTGGTGAACCTAGCTTTCGCCGTGCTTGATTGGTCGGCCTTCTTTAAACACGTGAGTAATTCGATCGGCGTCCTGTAATATTCGAATATCGATGAGCGGGTCTCCATCGATGATGATCACGTCCGCCAGTTTTCCTGGAATGAGTGTGCCGATCTTATCCTGGAGTCGGAGGAGTTCCGCCGCCGTCTTGGTGGCCGCTTGTATCGCCTCCATCGGCGAAAAACCGCCCTTGACCAACTCTTCGAGTTCGGCTGCATTTTCTCCATGATCGACGAGAAATCCGGCGTCGCTGCCGGCGGCGATCTTGACCCCAGCCTTCTTTGCTCTCGTCAGGCTGTCCCACTTCGCCTCATAGGCCAGCTTCAGCCAATGCCAGGTCTCCTCTGACGCACCAAGCGTTTCGCGGTCGTAGTTGAAATTCATCGAATTGACGATGAGCGTCGGCACATAGTAGCTACCACGTTCGAGCATGAGCTCGATCGCACGATCAGTCAGCCAGTGTCCGTGCTCGACGGTATCGACCCCCGCGCGGACAGCGTCCTCAATCGGCTCACCGCCGGTCGTGTGCGCGGAGACGTGCAGCCCGAATTTATGTGCCTCACTACACGCGGCTTCCATCTCTTCGAATGACATCTCCTGTAAGAACGGTGCGTTCGGTCCACGCATGGAACCGACGTCGGAGTTGATCTTGATCAGGTCAACACCCATCTTGACGTGTTGCCGAACCGCTTGTCGGAA
>CALAGB010000002.1 GCA_937891245.1 uncultured Thermomicrobiales bacterium
ATACGAGATTACAAGGTGACTGGAGTTCAGACGTGTGCTCTTCCGATCTTCCGACAGATGCGCGAGCCAGACGTCCGTTGTGCGGATGCTCATGTGTGCCGCGAGTATTGCGCCACAGTCCGCATTTCCGAGGTGACCGAGCGGCCCTCGAATGCGCCGTTTCAGATGCGCGGGATACGGTCCGCTGCGGAGCATCTGCTCGTCATAGTTTGACTCGAGCACGATGAGCGATGCGTCTGCGAGCGCCGAGCAGACATCAACCGTCGTTTCGCCAAGGTCAGTGAACAGCGCCACCCGCACGCCCCCATGGCCGACGACGAACCCGACCGGCTCGGCGGCATCGTGCGAGACCGTAACGGGTGTGACGTCGATCTCGCCAACCCGCTCCGCTAGACCCGCCCGAATTCGCACCCAATCCGCCGGGCAATGACCGAGCGCGCCGATCGTTCCCTCGGTTGCCAGAAACGGTACCGGTTGGTAGCGACAGAGTTGCGCCGCCGCCCGGACATGATCGACGTGCTCGTGCGTGATGAGCGCCGCCGACAATTCCCCATCGCCAACACCCGCTTGCCACAGGCCCGAACGGAGCAGCCGAATCGGTACCCCGGCGTCGATCAAAAGCGCCGTGGAACCGGCCTGCACGAGAAAGGCATTTCCATTGCTGCCGCTGCCGAACGAGGTGACCCGCATTGAACCGTATGGACTCCGCTCTGCGTGAGGAGCGCGTGTACGCGACGACGCGCGAATCTTACTCAACGAAGATCGCGCGACCAATCCGCACCATCGTTGCCCCTTCCTCGATGGCAACGGCGAAATCGTTGGTCATCCCCATCGAGAGTTCGGGCAAGGTAAAGCGAGGGTCGATAGCCGCAAGTCGATCCCGCAGTTCACGCAGGCCGCGAAATACCGGCCGGGCCGCTTCGGCATCGCCGACGAGCGGTGCGATGGCCATGAGGCCGGTGATGTCCAAATGGGGGCATTCAACGATCTGCCGGATCAATCCCTCGGCATCGGCCGCTTCGCAGCCGTGCTTTTGCTCCTCATCTGCGATATTCACCTGCACCAGCACGCGAACGATCTTTTCGATCTGCGCAGCCCGGCGTTCCAACGCTTCGATCAACTCCGGTCGATCCACGGAGTGAATCGTGTCGAAGAGCGCGACGGCATCGCGTGCCTTGTTGGTTTGCAGATAACCGATGAGGTGCATATGCGCGTCGGACGGGAGTGGGGGAGCGAACTTGGCTTTGGCGTCCTGCACGCGGTTTTCGCCGAAGTCGCGCAAACCAGCCGCATATCCGCGATCGACCTCGTCACGACCGACCGTCTTGCTCACGCCCACAATACGAACCGAACCGGCCGGGCGCCCGGCCTGCTCTTCGGCCGCTCGAACCTGCTGAACGACCCGTCCGTAATTCTCCTCAATTGTCATCCTGTACACCCCCTCCATCCGGCCGCGGTTGGAGCTGCGCGATCGTCGCGAACAGCCCGCGATGTCCCTGAGCGGCACGCCGCGAAAAGTAGCGCTTAGCGTGGCAGCACGTGCAAATTCCGGAATGCTCGACGTGATCCGCCGGCACGCCGGCCGCTTCGAACGCCAACTCATTCGCGCGCCAGAGATCGAGATGAGCACGTGGTTCCTTCGGAACGATCGCCTCACTCCATTGGACAATTCCACTCGACCGCCACGCGTCGATCACCTCATCACCAACTTCGTAGCAGCATGGACCGATCGACGGACCGAGCTTGACAACCAGATTCTCCGGCCGCGTGCCGAATTCCGCCTGCATCGCCGCGACAACCTCACCGGCAATATTCCCGACCGTCCCGCGCCAACCAGCATGCGCCAGACCCAGTGCGTGTTCGATCGGGTCATACAGCAGCACGGGTACGCAGTCGGCCGTGTAAATGATGAGCGGGAGCCCGATCGTGCGGGTGATGAGCGCGTCGGACTGCGGAATCGCATCCTCGATCTGAACGGCACCGAACCCACGATGATGATCGTCGACGGCTCGAACATTGGTCCCGTGAATCTGACGACCGGCAACCAGAGCAGTCGAGTCGATGCCGATCAGATCGGCCCAGGCTCGACGGTTCGCTATCGCGACGTCGCAGGGGAGTCGACCGGCGATATTGATGTCGCCGTCGCCCGGCAAGCGTGGATCGCGGGTGGTGACGGCATGGATGAGCGGATAGCGAGCGAGTCCATCAAATCGGAAGAGCGTCGAATCGCCAACCGCCGTTTGCATGCGCTCAGTTACTCCCCACGTGCCGCGTCAACGATGATCGAGTTGATGACGCGCTCGACCGGCGCTTTGTCGTCAGTAAAGACCCACTGCGGATCGCTGGTCGTCCACTCACGTATATTGCCACTTTGCAGGCTGATCTGCCCGATCTGTTTGAGCATCCCCGGCTCGAGCCGGTCGATATTCGGCGCGAAATTCGCGATGCTGGTCGGCTCCCTGGTACCGATAACGACCGAGTTGGCGTAACCCTCGGCATCCAGGATGTAGACGTTGGGGAAGACGGTCTTCATCGTGCTCGCGATGACATTGACCAGCCGATAGTCCGTGTCGGTTCGTCCCGCATTGAGGACGGCGACGCCGTTCGGCGCCAGGTGATTGTAGACCTCCTGGAAGAACTCCTTGGTGGTCAGGTGGAACGGAATGTACGGCTGTTGATACGCGTCGATGCCGATGAGACTGTACTGCTTGTCACTCGTGCGCAAGAAATAGCGGCCGTCCTGCACGATGACGTTGAGGTTCGGCTCGTTCATGTCAAAGTATTCGCGACCGACTTTGACGATGTTCGGATCGATTTCAACGCCGTCGATCGGGATCGGGCCGTACGCCTCAGTCAACTGCTGAGCCATCGTGCCCGCTGCCAGTCCGATCAAGGCGACATTCTTGACGTCGGATGGCTGCTGTTCGGCGTTGAAGTACGGCGCGATCGAGAAATCATCCCAATACCCGCCGTAAATCTTGCGGCCCGGCTCATACATGGAATGCACCGCGTGGCCATCGTTCAGTTCAAGGATGGTCACATTGCCCTGTTTGAGCACCTGGATGTAGTTGTATTCAGACTCTTCCTCGTGAATCAGCGTTCCGAACTGCGGCGGGCGAATCAACCGGCCGTCGGTGTAGAACGCGAACGCCAGGACGACCGCCAGCAAGACGACGGCACCGAGGCCGGCCCGGTGTGCGTGCAGCAGGATGAGGCCGAGAATCGACGCAACGAGCAACGCCAGGGCGATCAGATAGAACGTCCAGTAGGTTCCGAACGATGGGATCAGGAGTAGCACCGGCAAGAAGCTGCCGGCGATGCTGCCGACGGTTGAGAGCGCATAGAGCGAACCTGCGGTGTTCCCGGCCGCGTTGACCCGATTGAGGCTCAAACGGATGGCGTACGGTGAGACGAAGCCGAGCAGCGTCACCGGAACGGCAAAAAGGAGCAGAACGCCGACGAGAGAGCCGTAGAACGCTCCAACCGAATAATTCGCGAAGGCGCTGAGCGATCGCTCCAGAATCGGTCGCGACAGCACCGGAATCATGCCGGTGCTGAGACCAGCAATCGCCGTGAAGATCAGCAGCAACGACGCGTTTGGCCAGCGGTCGGCGATTCGACCGCCGTAGTAGTAGCCGATCGACAGATAGAGAAGCGTGAGACCGATGAGGTTGGCCCAGATGAAGGTGGAGGTGCCGAAATATGGACCGAGTAACCGGGAGGCGGTGATCTCGATCGCGATGCTCGACATACCACCGATGAAGACGATGAGAAGGACTAACCAATGAAAAAGCCGGCTCGAAACCGCGATATTCGCGGGCTTTTCAAGCTCCAGATCACTTGAGGTGCTCGCCACGCATGCTCCCGAATGTGTCGTCGTATCGTCGGTCCGAACCCGTTTGTCCGATTATACGCATGCGGCTCGCACGCCGACCGGTTCTTTGTATCGCCCGTGTGCGATCGGGGGGGACACGAGAGGACGACGGGAAGTGGATTGTTATGTCGACTCGAGCGAGTATTGGACCATGACGTCTTTTGCGTATAAGCGCACTTATCCGCAAATCATACGCCGGTCAGTATGAACGTTTAGCCGGGCTCACCGCTCTTCCCCTTGGCCGACTCGAAACGCGGAGCGTCAGGGCCGTGCAGGCCGCGGAGCCAGTCGCGGGCCGGCATCGCGCGCTTGCCTTCGGGGCGAACTTCAAGCAAGCGCAGGCTGCCGGTACCGCAGGTAACCAGAACCGCGCGATCCTCAGATATGACTGTGCCGAACGGCAGCCGAAACTCGCGTCTGTCGAGTTCGGCCCGATCGATGACGACGCGCTTGCCGCCGAGCATCGTCCACGAAGTCGGCCACGGCTGATACGCGCGAACCTGTCGTTCGATCGCACCGGCCTCATCCTGCCAGTCGATCTCGCCGCCGGCCTTCGTCAATTCACGGGTTACGGTTGCTCGCTCGTCATCCTGCGGGCGCGGCTCGATTCGACCAGCCGTCCAGCCGAGGACGACATCCGGCAGCATCTGTCCGGCCAATTTCGCCAGCGTGTCGCTGAGCGAACCTCCCGTCTCCGTCCCATCCAGCGCGATCTGTCGCTGAGCCACAATCGGCCCGGCATCGAGCCGCCGCACCATCTGAATGATCGACACTCCTGTTTCACGATCGCCGTTCAGAATCGCGGTCTGAATCGGCGCCGATCCACGGTAGCGTGGCAGCAGCGACGGGTGGACGTTGAGGCAGCCATGAGTCGGGATCGCGAGAACGGCACGCTGAAAGAGTTCTCCGTATGCCACGACCACGAAGAGATCGGCGTGTGTCGTTCGCAGTCGCTCGCGTGCCTCCTCAGTCCGTAGTGAATCGGGCTGCCAGATCGGAATCCCCGACGCGTCTGCCGC
The DNA here is from genome assembly GCA_937891245.1 of uncultured Thermomicrobiales bacterium. Lineage (GTDB taxonomy): Bacteria > Chloroflexota > Chloroflexia > Thermomicrobiales > Thermomicrobiaceae > CALAGB01. The sequence continues at coordinate 4,894 of CALAGB010000002.1, forward strand.
AACCTTGACCGGAGGGGCAACCAGATCGCGGCCTCGACCGGCACGTCGGTCAGGTTGGGTAACGACGAGATCGACTGAAACGCGCGCATGGTTCGCGAGCGCTTCGAGCGACGGTACGGCGAATTGTGGGGATCCGAAGAAGACGATTCGCAGCGCCACGCTCGCTACCGATGGGCGGCGCTGGCGTGATTCACGGCTTGATTCGCGAGGATGCTGAACGCCTGGACGACGTTCTCGCCCGTCTTGGCTGAGAGGAAACCATGCTGCGCGCCGATGTTGCGCGCGAAAACTCGTCCCCAGACCTGGGGAAACGCGAGGCCGAGATCGATCTTGTTCCCAACCACCAGAATCGGCGCATCGCCGGCATAGCGCTTGCAGCGATTGTGCCATTCGATGAGCGCTTCGAGTGATGACGGCTCGGTGCCGTCGTAGACGAGCATCGCCGCCTGCGCCCCGATATAGAAGTTCGGCCGGTTGCCAGCCTGCCCTTCGATATCCCAGATCGCCAGACGCACTGCTTCGCCATCAATCTGGAATTCCTGGGTCGTTATGTCGATACCGAGCGTGATATTTCTGGCTTCGCTAAACTTGCCCTTGGCATACTGACGAATCAAAGACGTCTTGCCGACGTTGCCCTCGCCACCAACGATAACTTTGAGCGTTTTCATGTAGCAGGCCCCGCTTCTCGACGCTGCGCACGCGCAGCTGCCCGACGACGTCTGATCCTTTGGAGTATATGGCCCACACCTTGCACAGGTCAACAGGCCGATTGTCCTACCCTGTCAACCTTGCTATGATGTCATCCACTATGTGGACTGACCGGTCGCGCCGCCTGCTCTTCTACGTTGGCGCCTTCCTTATCCTCCTCTTCGCGCTGTCATTGCGAATCTATGGCCATAGCTGGGACGACGGCTGGTATCTGCAGCCGGACGAACGCAACATCGTCATGGTCCTCACGAATCGCATACACGCCCCGCGGATCGACGATCTCGGCGCCGTCCTCGATCCGGCGCGCAGCCCGCTTAACCCGCGCGCCAATGGCGACGACGGCAAACCACAGTCGTATGCCTATGGCAGTCTGCCGCTCTACGTGACCGATGTCGTCGCCTGGATTGTCGGACTGGTCACCGGCACTGATCAGAATAACTACGATCACGTCGGCATGATCGGCCGCTATCTGTCGGCGTTTTTCGACGCCGGAACGGTCGCGCTCGCCATGATCTTCGCGCGACGTGCGTTCGGCAGGCTCGCCTCGCTTCTCACCGGCTTCTTGCTCGCCACGACCGTGCTGATGGTGCAACTCGCCCACTTTTTCGCCGTGGATCCCTGGGTCACGTTCTTTGCCACGGCGCTGCTGCTCGTCTGTTTCCGCTTCTCCGAGAGTCCAGGCTATCGATGGAGCGTGCTGGCCGGACTCTGCTTGGGGCTGGCACTGGCGACCAAGATCAGTGTCTTCGAACTGGTCGTACCGATCGTCGTTACGCTCGTCGCGACCTTCCGCGCTCGCGGCTTCCCGGAGATACTCGATCCGCTGGTGAAGCACCTAGCGGCCACGGGCGTCGCCGCCCTCGCCGCGTTCGCGCTCTTCGAGCCGTATGCGCTGCTCCAGCGCTCAGCGTTCATCGCCGATACGAAGCTGCAATGGCACATCGTGAACGGTTCGTTCGACGTCCCATTCACGCGCCAGTTCATCGGCGATATTCCGGTGCGTTACGAGTTGGGCAATCTCGTCCATTGGGGGCTCGGGCCGATGCTCGGCATCGCCGTGCTGATCGCGGTCGGTGCGGCAATCTGGGGTATTCGGCGTCGATCGTTCGCCGAACTCGTCCTCCTCAGCTGGATCGTGCCCTACTTCGTCCTCGTCGCCACCGCTGAAGCGAAGTTTATGCGCTATCTCGTGCCGATCGTTCCCGCACTCGTCATTCTGACCGTCGCGTTCGCCCTCCGCCTCCTGCCGGAGCGACCCACTCGTACGATCCGCTTCATCGCGCCCGTCACAGGCATCACACTCGTGCTCGCCGGGACGCTCGGCTGGTCGCTCGCGTTCGAGTCGATTTACCATCGGACGAATACGCGCATCGCGGCATCGGAGTGGATCTTCCAGAACATCCCGCAGGGCGCGAAGCTCACCGCTGAGTACTGGGACGATTCGCTCCCACTGCCGCTCGAAGGGCACCCGTATCCGACGCCCTATTACAGCCAGATCACGATGGATCTCTACGCCGATCGCCCGAACGAGGAGGAATTCACCTACATCGCGAACACGCTCCAGCGGGCCGATTACGTCATTCTTTCCAGCGATCGGCTGGCACTTTCGATCCCCAAATCACCCTGGCGCTATCCGGTCGATTCGGAATACTATCGTCTGCTCACCTCCGGTCAACTCGGCTTTCAGGAGGTCTACGAGTCGAACGTCGAACCGTCTCTATTCGGCATCACGTTCAATGATCATCATGCCGACGAGAGCTTTTCGGTGTATGACCATCCGCACGTCCGTATCTATAAGAAGGTGACGAACCTGACCACGGACGAACTGCGGCAGCGCTTCGTCGCCTCAATCGCTCAACCCTGGTATCCCACGCGCGCCGCACCGTCGCCGACACTCTTGCTAAACGTCCCCGTCGACCAACGTCCGGTCGCGCACGACCTCGGCTGGTCGAGCGGCGTGACGCACTACAGCCTGCTTGCCACGGCGTTCTGGATTTTGCTCCTGTTGCTGCTTGGTCTGGCCGCGCTGCCGTTGACGCTGACGCTGTTTGGTCGTTTCAGTGATCTCGGCTGGGGATTCGCGCGGCTCCTCGGACTGGTCGTGACCGGCTACATCGTCTGGATCTGCGTGAGTCTGCAGCTCGTCCATTTCCGAGTGCCGAACATCCTGCTCCCGATCGCGATCGTGGTCGGCGTTATCTGGGTTGTATTCCGCGGGCAGATGCGTGAAGCCTGGCCACGATTACGCCAACGCAAACGGATGATCATCGCCACAGAGGCGGTATTTTTCGGCGCCTTCGCCTTTTTCCTCCTGCTACGCGCCCTGAATCCGGATCTCTGGCAGACCTACTTCGGCGGCGAGAAGCCAATGGAGATGGCGTATATGAACGCCATCGGACGGAGCGCAGTCTTCCCACCTTACGATCCATGGTTCGCCGGTGGCGCCATGAATTATTACTACTACGGCTTCTATTTGATCGCCTATCTCTGGAAGTTAACCGGCATCCCGCCTGAAATCGGCTTCCAGCTCGGCATCGCGACAATCAGCGCGATGCTCGTGGCCGGCGTCTTTAGCCTCAGTTCGACGATCGGTTCCGATTTGCTCCGGACGACTAGCCTGAAATGGCTCATCATAGCCGGTGGCTGTGGAATTCTGCTTCACTCATTCATCGGCAATCTCGATGGGCTGGTGCAGCTTGTGACGAACACCGGGCAGCCGTTCGATTTCTGGCGCAGCCGAAGTGCCGTCACCTACGCCATCACCGAATTTCCGTACTTCACCCAGATTTGGGCCGATCTCCACCCCCACGCGATCGATCTGCCCATCACCGTGCTCATGATCGGACTCGTGTATCAGCGGATTCGAGATGGCATCAGTTGCCTCCGCGATATGACGGTCTGGGCGATCGTGTCAGCACTCGTTCTTGGCACGATGGTGGTGACCAATTCATGGGATATGCCGCTTGGATTGCTCCTCGTCGCGGCGGCGTTGCTGACCGCCACGCTCGCAATTCGTCCGTTGCGTATCAAACACTTTGCCCTGGCCGTCGGAATCTGGCTGGCGATCGGCGGCATGACCTGGGCATTTTTCTGGCCGTTCTTCAGCCGCTTCGTCGCGCTGGTCAGCGGAATTTCGCGTACCTCGAGCGGAACCGCTCCGGCCGAATATCTGGTGCAGTTCGGGATTTTCCTCGGCATTCTAGCCGCGACGGGGCTGGTGCTGGCCATCGGCCGGTTTGCCCCTCGGCGTAACGATCTCTACGCGTCCGCTCTTGCGGGATCCGCTGCACTGATCGCCAGCGTCATCGCGATGATCGTCACGCGCGATCTCGGAACGGGTCATGTCCTCGGAAACGCGCTGCTGGCGGCAGGCGCCGGCAGCGCGCTGCCGCTTCTCGTCCTCGTGATTGTTGAGGACGATGAGCGCTGGCAAGCGTTGACCTATCTCAGCCCATTACCCGCCGCGGCCATCGGGCTGCTCATGCCGATTCGCCCGACCGCTGCCTTGCTGCTCATTCCGCTCTTGCTCGGCGCGCTCGTCTGGCTGATCCACGCCCGACGGCGACCGATCGCCCTGGTTGGACTGATGATCGCGGCGGCGTCGGGTATCACGCTCGGAACCGATCTCGTCTACGTGGTCGATGATCTATCGGGATCGCCGTGGGAGCGGATGAACACGGTCTTCAAGTTCTTCATGGAAGGCTGGACGCTCTTCGCTCTGGCGGCCGCCGCCGCACTGCTCTGGCTCATCTACGTCGTCGGGACATCCCTCGATCAAGCGCCACTCGGCATCATTGCGCGTCCATCGACGCGATCGGAGCCGGATACCCGCGAACCGACCCCCGTTCGCTTTACCGCAGCTCGCCTGGCGCTGATCGTTTCTGTCCTGTTGATCGTCGCCGGCTTGATTTACCCGATCGCCGGAACGCCTTCGCGCCTGGACAACCATATGCAGGGCAGTCCAACGATGCTCACGCTTAATGGATTCGCCTGGATGAATGGATCGTCGATCGAGAGCGCGAGCGGCCAGTTGATCGATTTCACGGGCGACTATGCAGCGATCCTCTGGCTCCGCCAGCACGACGGCAACAATGGCGTCATCGCCGAGGCGAGTATCGGCCCGTATCGTGGCGACGGCTCCCGCATCTCGTCCGGCACAGGACTTCCGACCGTTCTCGGCTGGGATAGCCACCAGCGACAGCAACGCTACTGGCCAGGGATCGATCGACGACTTACCGACCTCTGGACGCTCTACAACTCGACCGACCTGACGACGAAACGGCACCTGCTGCAACAATATGACGTGCGCTACGTCATCGTCGGCGATGTCGAGCGCTACTGGGTCCCCGAAGCCGGCTTTGCCGGAAAAGCGAACGGCGTCTCGCCTTATGCGAGCCCGACGGGGCTGGCCGCGTTTGAGTCGATGGTTGGGTCCGATCTTCGAGTCGCCTTTCAGTCAGGCGACACCACCGTTTTTGAAGTCATCCCATTCCCCTCCTTGCCGCCGGCACGCTCCGCGAAGGCAGGCTCGTGACGATTTCGGCCATCGCCATCGAATCAATTCGCTGGTATCTCGTCCTGAGCGCGATCGCCTGGCTGATCTATCCCATCGTCTTCCATGCCCTGCCCGGCCTGCCTGACCGCGGTCTGTCACTCGTCCGCCCACTCGGGTTGCTCCTCGCGGC
>CALAGB010000003.1 GCA_937891245.1 uncultured Thermomicrobiales bacterium
TGAGCCGCAGCGAAGAATCTCTTTTGCGTTACCCTCAGCATCACGGAAGGGACACGCAGAGGAGATTCTTCGCTGCGGCTCAGAATGACAGCCGGGGAAGCCACTTGGTATTTCTTGATTTGCGGTCCGGCACCCCATACTACACCTGCTCCACCGGCACATTCACCTCGCTGACGATGCTCTGGATGATCTGGGCGGCGCTGCGACCACGGAGGCGCGTTTCCGGACTGAGCATGATCCGGTGTGCCAGCACCGCCGAGCTAAGCAGCTTGATGTCGTCCGGCACGACATAGCCGCGACCGCGTACGGCGGCCAGCGCTTGCGACGCCCGGAAGAGCGCCAGCGTGCCGCGTGGACTGACGCCGAGCCGCACCGTTTCGTGCCCGCGCGTCGCCCGTGCGATATCGATGATGTACTGGCGCAGCTCGTCGTCGACATAGATGGCCCGGCACGCCTCGGACGCTTCCAGCAGTTCTTCTGGCGAGGTAACGGCGGTAAGTTCGGCCAGCGGATTGCTGGATTGAAAGCGGCCGAGCATCATCAGTTCATCTTCCGGCTCGGGATAGCCAAGTTCGATGCGCAGGAGGAAGCGATCGAGCTGCGCTTCCGGTAGCGGGAAGGTCCCTTCGAGTTCGACCGGATTTTCGGTCGCCAGCACCAGAAAGGGGCGCGGCAACGGCAGCGTTTCGCCCTCGATCGTCACGGTGCGTTCTTCCATCGCCTCCAGCAGCGCGGCTTGCGTGCGCGGCGTGGCGCGATTGATCTCGTCGGCCAGTAGGATATTGCCGAAGACCGGACCCGGCCGCATCTCGAAATCACCCGTCTTCTGATTGAAGAAGACGATGCCGCTGATATCGGACGGCAGCAGGTCGGGCGTGAACTGGATGCGCCGGAACTGACCGCCGATCGAGCGGGCGATGGCGCGCGCCAGCGTCGTCTTGCCGACGCCGGGCACGTCCTCGACCAGCACGTGCCCCTCGCAAAGGAGCGCGACCAGCACCAGTTCGGTCACGGCGCGCTTGCCGACGATGACGCGCTCGACGTTGCCGATGATCCGTTGACTGAGTTCGGTGACATCGCTCTCTCGCACGCCGTCTCCCCCTCGTGAACTGTCTGGATGTTCTACCAATAGTACGTGACAGCGCATGGTTTTGGTGCTGTTCCGGATTCCGGCGCCTGGAACCGGTTGTTCGGTCGGAATGATTAGCCTGAGTAAATGGGATTCTATCCCGGTCTCGCTCGGTACGGCTGTCACGCATCAGTGACGTTCGCAGTGCTGTGGTTGCTGTCGGAGTAGGACAAGCGTGGGATAGATGAGAGCGCGTACGTACGTCAGAATTGTCTCAGTTGCTTCACGATGGTGGGCAACAGCGGAAGCGATGAAGCGCGGACTGTAACCTGGGCACCTCGTCCGTGCGGAGCTAGTGGTGCAACCGGCCGGCAAATATGTCGTGCCGGTTTGTGCCGTTGCGCCGTCCCCTGCGCAACGGTAACCGGCTCGTTCGAAAGGACGAGCGCCCATGAAGTAAGTTCCCTCCCACTCAGGCGCCACGTAAACCATCTCGATTACAGGTTTACGGGTCTCGCATTTTTCACGTACATCATTCGGTTTATCCCTTTTTGGTTCGGATTTCGTGTGACTGAAGGAGTAAGGCTTTGCGTACTCGTCATTTCCGCCGAATGAATCTTCGTCTGCTGATCGCCCTGGCGATCATCGCGATTCTCGCCACCGCCGCCTACGGCTTCGCGGCTGGGAACACCATCAACGATGGTGGGCACGCCGGTGATGGTGTTGGAACAGTCTCTGGTTACACGGTGACGAACGTCGCCTACACCCTCGCGGCGAACCCGACCAAGCTCGCAACGGTGGCTTTCCACCTGGACGCCCCGGCGACCACGGTCAAGGTTTCCCTGGACGGGGGCACGAGTTGGACGGACTGTGACAACGCGGCGCCAACCTACAACTGGTCGTGCAACATCTCCGGGCTCGGTATGGATGTGGCCCCGGTAGATCATCTCCGCGTCGTCGCAGTGCAGTAAGGGATTTCTGGGAGGGAACTGGGGAGCCAAAGCCAACTGGCGGCGGCTCTCCAGAAACCTTGTGTGACGATGAGAAAGCCAACGCGTCGTGAATCGCCAATTGTCGCCGTGCTCCTCTGTGCCGTGCTCGTCGTGCTCTGGATCCTGTTCGCTCCAACGCAGTTCGGTGGGCGAACGTCCTACGTCGTCGTCAACGGCATCAGTATGGAGCCGAAGTTTCATAAGGGCGATCTGGCGCTGGTTCGAAAAACGGATAGCTACAACGTCGGCGATATCGTCGTCTATCGCCACCCAACGATCGGCCCGATCATCCATCGCATCATCGGCAAAGAGGGCGATCACTACACGTTCCAGGGTGATAACAACGATTTCGTCGATTCCTATCACCCGACCCAGTCAGAACTCATCGGCAAGTTCTGGTTTCACATACCGGCAGTTGGCCAGCCCTTCACCAAGTTGCACAACCGGCTGGTCGTTGCTGGACTCGTTGCTCTTTCCGGTTTCATCGTGCTCCTGCCCTTCGCGCTGGGTGAGCCGAAGACCGGGCGGCGCCGCGGAAAACGGTCACAAGAAAGGCGTGAACCCGCGATGAATACCCAGAGCGAGAACGGTCAAACACTCCTCACGCTGCTCGTGGCTGTTGCGCTGGCGTCGCTCGTGCTCGGCGGCCTGGCACTCAGCCGCCCGCTCGATCGCACGGTCTCCAGGACGGCTGATTACCAGCAGTCGGGCACCTTCAGCTATAGCGCTCCGGCTCCGGCCGGCGTCTACGATGCCGATGGCGTAACGACCGGTGACCCGATCTTCACGCAGATCACCAACGACGTCGATTTCCGCTTCTCCTACGAACTGACGTCGAAGCAGGCGGCCGATGTGGGCGGCACGGCCGGGATTCAGGCCGTCGTGAGCGACAGTAGCGGCTGGAAGCGTTCGTTGGAGTTGCTCGCGCCGCAATCATTCAGCGGCACCCGTTTCATCGCGGTCGGCACGCTCGATCTATCGCGAGTACGCGATGTCATCAACCAGTTCGAGCAGACGACTGGGATCAGTTCGCATCAGTACAGCGTCTCGATCGTGCCGCAGGCGCAACTGCACGGAACGCTCGCCAGGGCGAAGCTGGACGCCAGTTACAGCCCGGCGCTCAAATTCACGCTCGATCAGGACAGCATGTCGCTGGTTACAAACGGCAGTTCGAGCGATACCGGCGCGAGCAGTCCACTCACACCGAGCCAGGCCGGACAGGTGACCTATGCGGCGCAAGCCCCGAACGCGCTATCGCTGCTCAGCTTCCGCCTCTCGGTCGCGACGGCACGAATTGTGGCGCTCTTCGGCCTCATCGTCTCACTCTTCGGCCTGATCTGGTACGGGTTGCTGGCGTTTCGAGGTACGCGGGCCGATGAAGCATCACGCATCAAATCGCGCTACAGCGTGCTGCTCATCGATGTCGATGACGCCAATTTCGAGAATACGAGCCGGGTGATCGACGTGGTCCGCTTCGATGACCTGGTGCGTCTGGCCGAGCGCGAAGAGCGGATGATCATGCACCAGTTCTCCAGCGGTACCGACCGCTACTACGTGCAGGACGAGGCGATCACCTATCGCTATCGCCTCGCGGCGCGGAGTGAGCAGCCGCGCAACGGTCGTTCCCGCACGCGCCTTGCGACCGGCGAGCTCCGATGATCGCGTTGCTCCGTCGCTTGCGACATCTGTTCGGCTGTCTGCTGGTCATCGGTGTGGTGACCAGCATCGCCTGGTCCTTTGCCGCCAGCAATATGGTTGAGGCCTCCCATGCCGGTGACATGCTGGTCGACGCCCCACCGCCGGTCATCCCAACGCCGACTCCCACGATGCCTCCGACGCCGACCCCAACGACGACCGCGACGCCAACAGACACACCAACTCCGACGCCTACGGAGACGCCGACTCCCACACCAACACCGACGCCGATTCCGAACATACCGCTCGTTTGCGTGTCGCTGAATGTGACGAACTACATCGTCGTCACCGGCAGCGGAGCGATTCACGGCACCGACGAGAACGATCTGATCACCGGCAGCCCAGGCAAGGATACGATCCATGCCGGGGCCGGTAACGACTGCATCGTCGGTGGCGGCGGTGCCGACCAGATTTTTGGCGACGGCGGCTTCGATGTCTGCATCGGCGGCCTCGACCTCAAAGCGCAATTCCACGACTGCGAGATCATCGTTCCGTAGCGGGGACGGCCGGGGGTGAGGGCCGCCGTCCCGCCGTTTACCCCTCGAATGCTCCAAATGTCTGTGGCGAGAGTTCGTCGGCGGAGCGGTTGGCCCAGTCGCCGGGGCCCATTTCGGACCACATGCGCTCACCGGCGAATTGCAGCGCTTTGGCGGCGGCGCGTTCGTCGACGTTGAGCGCGCGGCCTTCGCGCACGACCCAATTCCCGTCGATCATCACCTCACGCAGGTCCTCGGCTTCGGCGTTGTAGACGATGTTCTTGATCGGGTCGCGTAATGGCGTCATGAAGGTCGAGGACGCGTCCCAGAAGAGGAGATCGGCCTTGGCGCCGGGGGCGATGCGGCCGAGATCGTCGCGATGCAGCATCTTGGCGGCGTTGAGCGTGGCGGCATTGAAGACGTCGGCGGCCGTCGCCTTCTGGCTATCGCGCGCCATGATCTTGCCGATGACGGCGGTGAAGCGCAGCCCGGCGATCATCGACTGTGGCGAGGTATCGGTGCCGAGCGTCATGTTGACCCCGGCCTCCAGATAGCGTGGAAATGACTCCATGGCGATGCCGCGCCGGGCGAAGACCCAGACGCAGTGCGCGACCGAGGCGCCATGCCGCGCCAGGATCGAGAGGTCGTCACCGGCGAACTGCGGCCAGCTGGACCCGGCGATGATGATGACGTGGCCGAGGATATTCCACTCGCTCAGGAAGTCGATCGATTCGAGCCATTCGACTGGCGTCAGGCCGTGCCGCTCGACGATGGCATCGAACTCGAAGACCGACTGGCTCGTATGCAGCGCCAGCGGTACACCCATGCTGTCCGATGCCTGTCGACTCAGGCGCAGCAGTTCCTCGGTGCAGGTATCGACCTGCGCCGGTGAGAGGAAGCCCTTAACGCGGCCATTCGCCTTGCCGTCGATCCGTTCGATGAACTGGACCGCCTTGTGGAACCCCTGAATGCCGGCCTCCTCGTTCCAGTCGTACTCCATCTTGCGTCCGTCGCGCGTGAACCAGCGACCGGAGCGGTAGCCGTTGCCGATGTAGGCGCGCAGGCCGGCCTTCTCGACGGCTGCCGCGACGTAATCGCCGATGCCGCCGATCTCCATAACGGTCGTCGTGCCGGTGCGCAGCAGCTCGGCCATCGAGTAATCGACACACGCTTCGGTGCCCTCGGCATCGATCGCCTGGCTGCGCGCCGGCAGCATTTCCGAAAGGCCGGAGAGCGAGAACTGGCGTCGTCCACGATCTTCGATGAACGATTTATCGAGCGGGAAACAGTTCGCTCGTACTGCGCTGGACGGATCAGGAGTTAGCCGCCGATTAGTCGCGTACGTCCGCAGTCAAAGGGCTTGCCCTCGTCTATCACGCATGATACAGTATCGGTAACAAACGCGGAACGCCGCGCGAGAGACTTAGAGCCCATAGAGGCCGTGGTGCATCGAATAGGTGCGCACGGCCTCTTTTTTTATGTCCTGAGAGGAGGACGCATGGTTGATCTGAGCAATTACGTCGGCTCGGCAGAGGCGGCTCGACGGCTCGGATGCAGTCGGGTATGGGTCAACGTACTCGCTCGACAGGGACGGATTTCGTTCGTGCAGAGTCCATATGGACGCCTGTTCGAGATCGCGACAATCGACCGGCTGCGAGCATCGTGGGATGCCGCGCGCATGGAAAGAGAGGCCGCATGAAACAGACACAAACGAGCGCGCCGGTTGCCTTGCCAGACCGCCCGGCGCGCCGCACCACCGACCCTGTCGAGACGGAGCGTCACCAGTCTAACCCGCTGCCCGAGTCCGTGACGAGCGATCCACGATGGAGACGAGTTTGGGCGATCCTGCTGGCTCCGATTGAGGATGATGAGATCGGAGAGGCGGCGTGAGGAATGAAAAGGCCGCCGTTGACCAGACGGCGGCAAGTGGCGCGGCTCGAGACCTCGCACATGATGATTATACCTTGGCGTTCATCTTTCAGTCTCGCACCGATGAACAGCTCGAATCCGATATCGTGCAATCCGCGTGGGTACTCCGCGCCGATGACGCCGGACTCTTCGACCTAAACGAGATCGGCCGGTTAGCCTACCAGCTCGAGCACGAACAGGCATCGAAGGCGCTGGCAAGACGGCGTCTGGCGAAACTTTCTTTTCCCAAGCCGACGTTTGGCATCACCCGCGATTATCTCCGGGACCTAAAAGAGCGCGTCAACATCGTCGACGTGATTACCGACCTCGGTACGCCGATGCGCCGCGCCGGACGCTCGTACGTCGGTATCTGCCCCTTCCATGACGACCGCGAACCGTCGCTCGTCGCATGGCCCGAAGATGGCGGCTGGAAGTGTTTCGGTTGCGGCATCGGGGGTGACATCATCACCTTCACGCAGGCATTCGCGCGGCTCGGCTTCAAGGACGCGGTCTACGCGATCGCGGCGCGGTATGGTGTGCCGATGCCGCCGGATCCAGATCATGAGCAGGCGAAGCGCAGCGGGTTGCGACGACGGGCGGTAAATCATGCCCGAGCGTGATGCACTGGACTTTGATCTCGGTGGCGGGTGGCGGCTAACGCTCGCTGGTGTGCGACGAGAACGGTCCAACGACCTGACTGCCGATGTCATCCTCGCGAACGGGAAGACAGTCTACAGTGACCGCGCGCCGATCAACACGCCCGCCGGCCGGGCCGCGTACGCCAGCGCGGCCACGGCCGACGAGCCGGACGTACGACCAAACGCCGCGACGATCATCGACGCGCTCATGGAGATGATCGAACCTGCGTTCGGGCAGGTACAGGATCAATCGGGCAACCGACCAACCCAAGCGGATGCACTGGTTGCGCTGGCTGATGATCTTGATCTGTTCCACGACAACAGCGGCGACACCTACGCCAGTATCACAGTGAACGGACACCGCGAGACGCATGCGCTCCATACGTCCGTATTCCGGCGTTGGTTGGCCCGACGTTTCCACGAGGAGCACGGCAAGGCGCCCGGCGCACAGGCACTCCAAGATGCGTTGAACGTGCTCGACGGCCGCGCGCAGTTCGACGGGCCAGAGCGTCGCGTCGCCATCAGGCTAGCGGCGAGCGGTGGTGACGGCGATGACGACAGTGACGACGATGACGACGAATTCGCCATCTTTCTGGACCTTGCGAAGGACGATTGGGAGGTCGTCAAGATCACGGCGGGTGGCTGGCGGGTTATCAGTGACCCGCCCATCCGCTTCCGTCGCGCCCCTGGCATGTTGCCGTTGCCGACGCCACAGCATGGCGGTTCACTTGACGCGCTCTGGAAGATCGTCAATATCCCCGATGGCCCTCAGCGCATACTCTACGTCGCCTTTCTCCTGGGCGCGCTCCGACCAGACGGCCCGTATCCCGCACTCGTTGTGCATGGTGAACAAGGGAGCGCGAAGACGACGACCAGTCGTGTCGTCCGCGGGTTGCTTGATCCGAGTACGGCCGGTCTCCGACCGCAGCCGCGCTCCGAACATGACCTCATGATCGCGGCGCGCAACGGTTGGGTTATCGGACTCGACAACCTGTCGAACGTGCCGGATTGGCTGTCCGACGCGCTCTGTCGCCTGTCAACCGGCGCGGCGTTTGGGACGCGCACCCTTTACAGCGACCGGGATGAAACCCTGTTCGCGGCGGCGCGTCCCATCGTCTTGAACGGCATCGAGGAGCTGGCAACCCGGCCCGACTTACTCGATCGCTCAATTCTGTTGTCACTGCCGTCGATCCCGCCAGAGCACCGGCAAACTGAGGCCGCGGTCTGGCAACGATTCGATGCAGCACGCGCGGAGATCCTGGGCGCATTGCTCGACGCGGTATCCGGTGCGCTCGCAAACCGTGATTCCGTACGGCTCGAAGAATTGCCACGCATGGCGGATTTTGCCCTCTGGGTAACGGCTGCGGAACCCGCGCTCGGCTGGGAGTCAGGCACGTTCATTGCCGCCTATCAGGGGAATGTCAACGACGCGAATACCACGGCGCTCGACGCCTCGCCGGTGGCGGCCGTTCTCCTGGCGTGGCCGGATCGTGACGACTGGCAGTGGGAAGGAACGGCGTCCGACCTGCTGGCAACGTTGAACGGGCGGATTGACGAAAAGAAGCGCGAGCGATACGAGCGCGTGAAGGCGTGGCCGACAACCCCCGCGACGCTCTCGAACGTGCTGCGGCGGCTCGCTCCGAACCTGCGAGCCGCCGGCCTGGCCGTCCAATACGGGCGCACCGGACGTGTGCGCACCATCCGTTTAGAAAAGGTGGGTAAACCACCGTCACAGCCGTCACAGCCGTCACAGCCGTCACAGCCGAGCGAAATCCCGCATGGGAATAAGGAAAACGCGAGTGACGAGGATGACGCGCATGGTGACGGCTGTGACGCTCAGCCCGAATCGTCGTCACACATGCCGTCACCGGCAGAATCCGCAACCACACGCGGATTTTGGGGCGCGAGTGACGATGATGACGGTCGTGACGACGATTTACGGCCTGATTCTAATGACGTGTGCGAAGTCTGCGCCGCCCCGCTGGGCACGACTGAGCTACCAACGGCCGGAGTCTGTTGGGACTGCTACGACCTGTTCTTTAGTGGCAGCGACTCAGAGGGGGCGGCATGAGCGTCAACGTCGAAGCCCGCACCGTCGCGCGCTCGACGCCGGTCCCGCTCAACGCTGATGCTGTGCTGCTGGCGGAACGGCTTGCCGAAATCGTCGAGCACCTCGACGCGGCCGCTCAACTGGCGGCAACGCACGGCTTGAGCGGGCTACACCTCGCGATCGAGTCAGACAAGCTGGCGGCGCAACAGGTCCGGCTCAGGCTTCAGAAGAGAAGGGAGCGACGATGACCCGCGCCTACGTGTCGCCGATGGGCGTCATCATGTCGGTCGCAAAGGACGACCCGTACCGGGGGCTGCTCGCGGCAACACTCCGAATCGCGGTTGTGGACGCTCAGGCTGGCGATACGGACGCGCTCAGGTGGCTGGCGTCGGACACGGCTGCCGCGCTGATTGCGTATCTTGTGCCGCACACGTCGAAAATGGACGCAGCCGATTTTCAGCGCGAACTGCTCGCTCGACTGCCGCCCCGGAAGGCCGCGTGATGCCGTGGCAAGCGATGCTCCGGCTCGCAATCGAAACCCTCCGCAAGTGGTGGCGCAACGAAACCGAAGACGCCGGCGATGAGCCGGACGAAGAGACGAAAGGACCGATCCGATGGTCTATCAACCGAAGGCGAAGAAAGTAGCCGACGCCGTAGCGGCGCTGCGGCAAGCGCGACGCGACTTCGAGGACGCGAAGCGTGCTATCAATCAGAATCCGATGCTCAGCGACCTGGGCAAGCGCCAGCAAATCGAAGCACTCGCAGCCGAGCACGCTAGCCGTGCCTATCAGCTCGCGAAGGCTGCCCACGTCAACGCTCAGACCGACGCGAAGGCTTTAGAGCGAGAACTCGCTGCCGCGCATCGCAAGCACCGCGATAGCATCGATTACAACCGCGTCGCTATCGAACAGCAACGGCTTCGGGCCGTGCTGGCGGCGCCGATCACCCCGTTCTCGAAGGACTCTGAAGCGGCTCGCATGGCGCGGATGTACGACGAATATAAGGCCCTGGGGGACGCAAGCGCCGTACGGGCGTTGCGGCTCCTCGGCATCGAAAAACTGAGCGCGACGATCGACGGCGACCCGACACCGGCCAGCATGGCGCACCGCTCGCTACTGAGGCGGCTGACCGAAGATGAACAGAACGATGTGCCGGATGGCTGGCACGAAATGAAAGCCGACGCCGACAGCTTGCGGTTCAACGCGAGCCTTCTGCGCGGTGAGGCGCTGACGACCGAGACGGCCATCACCGGCGAGCGCAGCGACCCCGGCTTCGGCCACTTCTCTCCATGGGACCAAAGCCTCTTCGGGGCGAGCGCATCTGACAACGTGCGCTGGGCGAATCACCCCAGCGACGGACCGGAGGCCGCGTGATGGCCGCCCCCACAGCAGACCGGGCGGCGACGATCCGCCGCCTCGTCGCCGCACTGGACAAAATCGGCGCGGCGCAGGCGGTCGTCGCG
>CALAGB010000004.1 GCA_937891245.1 uncultured Thermomicrobiales bacterium
AGCGCGCGATCGCGGGCCGACCATTGAGCCAGATACCTTCCACGGAACTGCCACTCTTGCACCATGTGCTCGATGATTTCACCGAGCCGTGGCGTGATCCGCCGGCTGAGGTCGTCCTTCTTCACCCGGGGCTTGGTGGAAATGGACGCCTCTATCGGGCGTGGGTGCCGCTGTTGGCTGATCGCTATCGTGTGCTGCGTGTCGATGCGCGCGGACAAGGCTTCTCCCCGCGTCCCGCAGGCTACACCTTTTCCGCTGGACGCTGGCTCGCCGATGTGCTGGCGGTGCTTGACCATTATGAGATCGCGCGCGTGCATTGGGTCGGTGCGTCCGGTGGAGGAATCATGGGTCAGTATGCCGCGATTCACGTGCCCGAGCGTATCGCGACGCTGTCGCTGATCGCGACGACGGCCCATCTGCAAGGGCCAGCCGGCGGTTTTGACGCCTGGCTCGAACCGTTGGAGCGCGGCGATCAGGCTAAGTTTATCGGTCGCGATATCGAGCGTCGCTTCGGTCGAGACAATCCGACGCGGACCGAGTGGATTATCAACGAGTTGTGCCGTACTCCCGCGAAGACCTCCGCGGAGCTCCATCGTTGGATCCACACGGTCGATTTGCGCGGGGAGATCGCTCAGATCCAGTGCCCAGCCTTAGTCGTCACCGGAGAACACGATATGTTGACCGGTCTCGACGAAGCGCGGTTCATGGCGAGCCAGATTCCCGATGCACGGCTGAAGATTATCCATGACCAACCGCATAACGTCGGATATACCCATCCGCATCTCATTGCTGGGATTGTCCGGTCGTTTATTGATGAGCATTCAGGCAAAGGCTCAACGAGTCACGGTTAGCACCGATTGATCGCTGGCGTTGGAATCGACAGATGGAGATGGAAATGGCGAACAAAGTACGCACAGCCGAGATGACCTGGCGTGAGGTTGAGGCCGCGATTAAGAACGGTGCGGCGGCGCTGGTGCCGATGGGCTCGACCGAGGAACACGGGCCGCACGCGCCGACCGGCGACTACATGATTGCCGATACGATCGCAGAGCGCGTCGCGACAAACACCGGGGACGTCATGACGCCGACGATCCCGTTCAGCTACTCCGAGTATTTCCGGCACTACCCCGGCACGATCACACTGCAGCCCGAGACGCTGACGCTCCTCGTGCGTGATACGGTCTACTGCCTGCTCGACCAGGGCTTTCGTCACGTCATCCTCTTTAATGGGCACAAGGGCAACGAGCCGGTGCTGATGACGTTGATTCGCAAGATTCGGCGCGAACGCGGGGTGCTGGTTCCGGTCGTCGCGCCGCTCGGCTTCGGCCTGACGCCGGCGGTGCAAAAGGAACTGTACGGCGATACGCCGACCGGCCACGGTGCCGAGCCGATCGGCTCGATCCAGTCGTACCTGCGGCCCGATCTCGTCGATCTCGACAAGGCCGAGGACTGGGCATCGAAGGAGTACCTCGGCCAGCCCGCAAACTTGAACGCCATCACATTCGAGGGCCGCACCGTCAACCTGGCGATCAACATGGGCGAGATCACGCCACCCTCCGGCAGTCTCTCCGACCCGCTCGTTGCCTCGCCGGAGAAAGGCGAGCGGATCGTCGCCAACTCGATCGAGGGTCTGACCGCATTCGTCAAATGGTTCAAGAGCGTTGATCCGCAGGTCGAGCCGTAGCGCGAGACATCTCCATTTCGTCACACGACTGTAACGCCGGGCCGCAATTCGTTGCGCGCCCGGCACTGGCCGTGACCTATCCTGAAGACACAAACGAGGCGACGTTTTCGGATCGGCGAAAACCAGGAGGGTTGAAGCGGGCGTCGTCAAGACCCTGTGGAGCAGCGATCGGAACGCAAATCGTTCGATCGCCGGCGGATCCAGAAGGAGGCCATCATGGATGGCTGGGGCTATGTGCTTCTTATCGTAGGCGCGGTCGTCATTGGGCTCGTGGTCCACTACCTCAGGAACCAGCGCATCGGTGTGGAATCGTTGGTACCGGCCGTTGGTGCGGCGATCGGTGGATTCCTCGCGAGTGAGTACAGCTTGGGCGGCCTCGGTGCCTGGGGCACCCAGGTAGCGGGAATGCGTATCTTTCCGGCGCTGATCGGTGCGGTTCTCATCGCGGTGATCATCGAAGCCGTGATCTATTTCACGACCGAACGATCCCAAGTCTGATGTCTACTGGGGAGCGATCATCCTCCTGACGCTCCCCGAACTCCCAATCTCCATCACCGGGTGGCGCTGACGCCGCCCGGTGAATCCACGCTCGAGTTATGAACGGAGTGAACGATGGCGCACACACTTCCTATCCGGCTCACGACCGACGAGATCATTCGCCAGGCAAAGCTCTATTTCGAAGACTCCGGCCTACTGCTGAATGATGAAGAGCCGTCCGCGCTTTCTTTCACGGGTAGCCACGGCTTCGTCAACATCAGCGTACGCCCCGACGACGAACGGCAGGTTCGTCTGCTGATCGAGCAGGAGGGATACGCTGCGACGGTGCGCGGTTTTCGTCGCCGGTTAGCTCGCGAGAGTCGCCCGGGACGCGCGGCGATGCCGGGTCAGCATTTCCTGCCGCGCCAGTACTACCGGTAGACGGCGTTAATCGTCCGCGACGGTGGTCGGGCTGGTAAGCGGTCGCAAGCCGGCTTCGATCTGGGCGCGGTGCGGTTCCAGGAAGGGCGGCAGTGCCAGGCTCTCGCCGAGGTGGGCCGGATCTTCGTCGGTGGCGAATCCGGGGCCATCGGTCGCAATCTCGAAGAGCACGCCGCCCGGCTCGCGGAAGTAGATCGAGTGGAAATAGAAGCGGTCGATGACCGGGGTCACATTAATCCCGGCAGCCGCGATCCGTCGTTGCCACTCCTCATGCTCTTCAAAGGTCGGCGTGCGGAACGCGATATGATGCACGCCTCCTCGTCCCTGGCGAGCGCGCGGGAGCGCGGGCTGCACGTCGACGACAACGGTCGCGCCGATCCCCCCGGCGCCTGTTTCGAAGAGCGCCATCGAGCCTTGCTCGCCGGTCTTGCGGAAACCGAGGACATCGACGAGCACGTGTTCGGTCGATTCCAGACGTCCGACCGTCAATGTCACCGCGCCCAGTCCGCGAATCGCCTGTTCTTCCGGCACCGAACTGCCGGCCCACGGCCGGCCGCCTGGCACGCGAGCGGTGCTGTCGTCGACCAGCTGCAGCCGTTGTCCTTCGGCGTCGGTGAAGGCGACCATCTCGCCGCCGGTCGGATGCGTCATGACGCGATACGGAATGTCGAGGCCATCAAAGCGGGTCGCCCACCAATTGAGCGCCTCGCTGCCGGACACTCGCAACGCGACCGCCGAAACCTCTCCCCGACCTGGATGGTTCGGGGCCGCCATTGCCCAGTCGAAGAAGGTGACCTCGGTGCCGGCGCTGCCGAGCTCGTCGGCGTAAAAGAGGTGATAGGCCGAGACATCATCCTGGTTGACCGTCTTCTTAACGAGGCGTAGACCGAGCGTCTCTGTATAGAACGCGAGATTCTCGGGTGCGTGGGCGGTGATCGCGGTGACATGATGCAAGCCGCTGAGTTCGAGTGCCATTGGGCGTTCCTCTCATCGAGAAGCAGGTCGTCTTCTTCGCATTAAACCATGGCCCCGCGATCACCCTCGCGTTACTCCGCCGAAATCTGATCGAAGCGCCGGCCGCCCTTCATGACAAGCCCGACGCGCTCCAACGATGCGATCTCTTCGAGCGGATTGCCGAGAATGCTGATGATGTCGGCGTATTTGCCCGGTTCGAGCGTTCCGACCGTCTCGTCAACACGACAGCATTCGGCCGCGCGAATCGTCGCCGCCAGCAGCGCTTCTTCGTTCGTCGCACCCCAATCGACCAGGCGCGCCGCCTCGTACCAGAGGAGCCCGTGCATGCTGTCGGTGCCGATCGTGTAGCGAACGCCGGATGCGACGATGGCCCGCAGGCGTTCTTCGGCCTGGGAGCGGGCATCCCGGAGACGCGCCATGACGGCCGGGTTATTCGCGTCACCCTGTTCGATCCCGGTTGGATGGAGCAGAATCGCCTGCGTCAGAACGACCCAGGCGCCCTTTTCCTTGATCAACGCCAGATCATCGTCGGTCGCCATCGATGCATGCTCAATGGTACGGACGCCTTCCTCGGCTGCCAGGCGGATACCGAAGCCGCGAACGCAGTGCGCCGCGACGTAGGTGCCGGCCCGCTCGGCTTCTTCGACGGCGACTCGCACCTCTTCGCGTGAATAACTGGCGGCGGTCATGCTGCCCCGTGTCGAACTGACGCCGCCGGTCAGGAACATCTTGAGGAAATCGGCACCGGCGATCAGGTTTTCGCGGGCACCCTTCCGCACTTCGTCGACGCCGTCGAAGGCCGAAACGGCGCGACCGTGCCCGTTGCTTGGGGTCAGCGCGCGCGTTGAGACCACCATGCGTGGACCGGGAATCTCTCCCGCCGTGATTTCTTCGCGGAAGGTGACATCGATCCAGTTCTCTTCACCCATGATGCGTGCGGTCGTCACGCCGGCGCGCAGTTCGCGGCGCATGTTACGCGCGCCGCGCAGTGCTTGCCGCTCAATTGGCCGTCGCTTCTGCCCCGACTGATTGCCAAGCCCCGGGATGATCGTGATGTGCGTATGCGCATTGATCAGCCCCGGCATGACGAACTCACCTGCTCGGTCGATGACCTCGGCACCCTCCGGAATCGTCATCTCGTTGGCCGGGCCGACCGCCGTAATCCGATCGTCGTCGACCAGTACGACGCCGTCCGCGATCGGAGCGCGTCCCGTTCCATCCCAAACGAGTCCAGCGCGAATGGCCTTAACCATGAAGTCCCTCCGTTATGTCTAATAAGACAAGCCGCCGTTTCGTGTCATTCTGAACCGATTCCTGTCATCCTGAGCCGCGCGAAGGATCTCCTTCCCGTATCCCTGCAACCGAATCGCCAAGGCAAGTCAAGAGAGATCCTTCGCGCGGCGCAGGATGACAAGGGGGGCGGCGGCAACGGATGACGGGCAGACGATAAACCCGGCGCTCTGGGTCCAGTCGGAGGGCGCCGGGTTGCGTGCGTATCGCGAATGCCGCGTTATGCGGTGAGCGACGTGGCGATCTTGACGGCTTGCTCCAGAGCGTCCTCGATCCGGTTCTTCTGGCGCACCAGCTTCGTGCGCAGGAACTGGTAATCGTCGGACGTAGGATCGAGCGCGATGAGCTGTTGGGTTTGCGCCAGGCCCGGCAGGATTCCCATCTGCAACGCCGGGTCCATCTCATACGGCCCATTGATCGTGAAGAGCACCGGGTTGATCACGCGAGTGATCTGCTTCAATCCCTCGTTGAGCGCGGCAACATCCGAGATCGGCGAGGCGCTTAGCTTCTCTGCCGCGGCGTGGTAGGCATTGGCCGCCGCCAGGGTGCTGCTCAGATCGAGTTGCGACCCCGCCGCATTTTGCAGGGTCGTGAGCTGGTCGATGAAGTCCTGCGCACTCGCCGTGAAGCGATAGGGAATGACGTCCGGCTGGGTCATGCGCAGCGTAATAGCGACGTACACCTCGCAGTCGAGCGCCAAAATCTTGGCGTCCGCCTTGTCGAGCGTATCCTCCGGCGAATGCCACCAGTAGGCACCGCCGCCGCCGCCGACCGCCTTCCGATCGGGATGCTCGAGCGGCAACATGCGGAACGCGCCGAGCGAGGGGAGCCCGACCCCGAGGAATGATTGATCGCCCGCCCGCAGCGGTCGCCGAATGTTCGGGTCCTGACCCGACTGCTCTTTGACGACAGCACCGGTGATGTGCTCGATCTCCCCCATGTTGTAGCGGCAGTCCCAGATTTCGGTTTCACGCACACCGGGCGAGTCGATGTTCAGATAACCGACGGCGTGGTTATGCAGCAGCGAGAAGTGGTTGTCGACAAACCAGGTGCTGCCGGAATAGCGACCGGTGGAGTGTCCCGGCCACCAGCAGAAGCGGACCCCGCGATTCAATTCACCGCGCACCCCGGCGATAACACGTGCCATCTCGATCAGGGCCGCGTCACCGGTCGCGTTGTCGGTGATTCCTTCGTACCAGGAGTCGATATGGGCGCCGACCAGCAGGAAATCATCGCTCTTGCCGGGGATGTAGCTCGTCGCCAGCGGCACGCGACGCCATTTCGTTTCGACGTTCGATTCGACGCGTACCTGCACCGGGCCATCTTGCAGCATCGCGCGCAGGCGATCGCCGACCGACTTCTTGACACCCATCGACGGGATCGTCGGGATGCGGCCGGCCGATTCCGGCGTCGGGGTGCCCCAGATGCTGGTGCAGATCATCTCGTGGGTGACATCTTCGTCCGACGGCCAGATGTGAATATGCCCGGCCGCGCCACGCTCCTGCGCGCGCAGAACACCGTCTGGCCCGCCGTCGACAGAAATGACCATCTTGCCGCGCACATC
The DNA here is from genome assembly GCA_937891245.1 of uncultured Thermomicrobiales bacterium. Lineage (GTDB taxonomy): Bacteria > Chloroflexota > Chloroflexia > Thermomicrobiales > Thermomicrobiaceae > CALAGB01. The sequence continues at coordinate 6,432 of CALAGB010000004.1, forward strand.
GAGGCCACTGTAATCTCCAGCCACAGCGCGATGCGAGAAGATCATCTCGCCCGGCTTCGGCTCGGCGAACGGAACGAAGACGAGGTCGGCGGTGATGCCGCCAGGCGCGGTCTGCGCGCCGAAGGCCCGCGTGCGAACTTCGAGCGATTCGGTTTCGTTGCCGTTCGCGTCGAGCAGGGCGAGCCTGCCTTCGAGCGGCCAGGAGATAAGCGAGTCGAATTCGAGGATCTCGGCGTCGACGCCGTAGCTCTTCATCTGCTCGACGATGTAAC
>CALAGB010000005.1 GCA_937891245.1 uncultured Thermomicrobiales bacterium
TGGCTCGGCCACAAGGTGTTGACGGATCTGCACATCACCGTCGATTCGTCCCTCACCGTGGCCGAGTCACACACCATTGCGGATCGGGTGCGGGACGTCCTGCAACAGCATCTGCCAATGCTGGGTGAAGCGACGATCCACATTTGTCCGGCGAACACTTCGAGTGCTGTGAATCCGCTCACCGGTGACGCCTAGCAGGTGGCCCTCGCTGCAATTCAATTGGGGTGGGCGGCCTCACCCTTCGTGCCAGGCGGCCCAGTCCTCACGGAGGCCGTAGTAGACGATCACCAGCCCGGCGAGCGGGTGGGCCCATCACCAGCCAGCCAGCGCGTTCAGCACCAATCCCACGAGCACTGAGGCCGCAAGCAGTCCGTCGATCAGCGCCACCTACGATTTCTTCTGCAGCACGGCATTGTCCAGCGCCCGCCCGGTCACGCGCTTGCCCCACGCAAGGAGCCACATCGCGATTACGGTGATCAGCAGCCAGACGATGCCGATGGGAGAACTGTGGGGGTGAGAGCCGACGGCGAAGAGGTAGGCGGCTTGCGCCAGAATGTAGAGGGCCAGGACGAGGAAGGCGCTGTCGATAGAGAGTCCAACCCAAATCCGGCCAGGGCAACGGACCCCGAACGAACTGCGGCGAACAACACAACGAACACCCCGACGACGTTCCAGCCGAGGGTCACGTATTCGAGCCGGAGTCCAATCTTGAGCAGGCTCGATGCGGCGCCCTGTTCGACCATGTCCATTTAGTACAGTTCCTTCCATGCTCCGCGATGGTGAGCTCATGCCAGCAACGCGGATTTCAAACACGTGACGCTGATGCGCCCGGCATGCACGGGTCGGCTCCCAAAGATGGCGTGCAAGATCACCGTTATCACCGCCGAGCAGGCCAGACCGAGCACCGGGCTCGTCGTCCAGTTCAGCACGTTGTTGAGGATCACCTTCCAGTTGAGCTTGTTCCGATCGATGGCCAGACTGGACCCCGTCAGACCGCCAACGATGGATTGGTTGATCGACGCGTTGTAGCCAACGCCGTTGATGACCGTGAGTGAGATCGCCTGCGCGAGCTGCGAGGTGGCGGCCAGCGGCACGTCGAACTTGAGTATGTCGCGACTGATGCGCTCCAGCAGCCGCTGGCCCCACGTGAGCACACCCAGCGCCATGAATGCTCCGCCATAGAGTCCGGCTAACCGCACCGGTAGTTGATTCAGCGTGACCAGGAAAGAGGCCGCATTGCTGACGTCGTTGGTACCCAGCGTAAAGGAACTATAGACCGATGCCACGATCACAAACCAGACAAGGACGCGCTCCCCTTTTGCGGCGATGCGATATCCCATGCGTGCGAGGAGAAACCCGACCACGCCAGCCGCAAGCGGGCCTACGGCCAAGAAGAGGATGACGAGTCCGAAGCCCCGCCGTCAATCGCCAGTCCACCGACCAGGGCGGACCCAAGGAGCGAGAGGGTGAAGATCTGGATGGTCGAGGTTGACAGCTTGAAATAGGTCGAGAGGGTCGTGACGAGAGCCGCCGGCTGTGCCGCGACGATATCGACGGTTGCTGGGTGCGGAATGAGGCCGTTGGCATAGGTGTCAATGACGTGGATGCTCGCGACCACACCGCCGGCGATGGCCGCGCTGGCGTCGAGTACCTGGGCTTTGCGCAGCGAGAGGACCCCGGCTCCATAGGTGGTGCCCATGACGACCCGGGTATAGTGGCTCCCTATGCTCCAAGTGAGGAGTGCGCTGGCCACGAAGAGTAGGATTATTAGCGCATTCATGGCTGCCAATTCCCCTCCTCGAATGTCGAGGGATCTTCATCCGGCGCGGTGGATGTCTCGGCCTGCCCATGGTCCGCGACCGCGTACACGGCCTCGGCAAAGGTCTCGAGATCGGTGCGGCAGGCATCGACAGCCTCGCGGGCGGCGTCGGCGCCTGCAGCCCGAAAGTGGTCACGCGCCCTGACCTTGTTGAGCCAGCTCTCAAGTTTGCCGAGATCCTGGTCGTTTTCCTCTAGTTCCGCGAACGTCAGGTTCCGTGCCGCACGTTCTCGCTCCAACTCCGCGTGAAAGTCGTGACAGCGCCGTAGGACCTCGGTGTACTCGTCATCGCGCGCGGCGTTGAACGCAGCCTCGACCTCAGCCCCGTTGCTGACGACGCCACCCTGAATGAGCTAGACCGTTCCTTCGTTCTGGCGAATCTCCTGCGCCACGGCACGCATGACGCGCTCGCTGCCCGCGCTGGACGGCAGCGCGGCGACGCCGTTCTGCAGGTAGATCGCTCCCGCCGCTTTCAGCTTGCGCCAGATCGTCACGCGACAGCGGCTAGGCTCTGGCGGCATCTTGTAGACCAGCATGAACCACTGCTGCACGTGCCTTCACTCCACTTTCATTGCCCACGATCATTGCAGTCGTTGCAATTTGGATGCAACGATCGTAACACTCTCGTGTATTGAAGGTTGAGACTGGGAGACGAAGGCGAAGGCCGTGACCAACCAGAACGGGGTTCCGTCGCGCGCCTTCCACTAGGTCAACAGGAATGCCGACTGATATTTCGGCGGCGGGAATCAGCGATCATCCAGAATCTTGTGTACAACTCTTCGGCCATTGCATTCATGTTTCCCTGGAATTTTGTTGGTGAGAAGTCTGTGGTGGGCACACTGATCGAGTCGGTGTTCGGCATCTCAGCCATCTGGTGTTTTCTTCGGTCGAAGCGGGTGAAAACGACGTTTGTCACGTAGCAGAGTTACCTCTTGGACTTGGCCACAATTGATCATCGGATTGCGAACGTTCCTCCGGTGGCACAAACACGCCTCTCCGGCGTATAGTGACGCCGCGCGATGGGCTTCAGCAGCATCCTGATGTTCTCGAACATCGGCGTCACCGCAACGTAGCGCCAAAGTAGCGGGCCCGTAACTGAATAGCAATCGACGCTCCCTACGCTCGGATCAGACGTGTTGGTCCTGCGAGAGGGGCGCCGATGTCGCTGATATCCGCAGTTCTCACCAAAGCACCGAGGCGCCGGGTTGTCCTATCAGCGACGACATGCGTGTTGCTCGTCGTGCTGGTTGCCGCACGTTCCAGTTCCGCTGCAGGTCCGCCGCCCACGCCAACACCAACTCCCCTGGCAACCCCCAGCCCACCTCTATCCAATCCGTTCGTCCAAAGCGCGCCGACGAGCGATGCGAGCAGCGCCTTTGGACTCCTCCCTGATCCCCGACAGTGGGCGGCGGACGTCTTTGATCAGGTTTTGTCCAATCTCGTTGGCACGCTGTCGCAGGGGC
>CALAGB010000006.1 GCA_937891245.1 uncultured Thermomicrobiales bacterium
GCTGTGCTTCACGCCGGAGGTGCTGATCGCGGAGGCCGCGAACCTGCTCATGGCTCGTGGCCTCCGCGGAGCGCCGGTCATTGGACGAGGCAAGCGACTGCTCGGCGTCGTCTCGCTGTCCGACATCGAGCGCGGCGCGGAGACGGGGTGCGAGTCGACTACGGTCGAAGCGATCATGACGCGTGAGCCGTACACCATCAGTAGCGACGCAACGCTCGACATCGCGTTCGAATCGCTGGCGACCCATGAGGTCAGCTGGATGCCCGTCGTCGATGGTCGCGAGCAAACGCTTGCCGGAACGATCAGCGCTTCGGACATCGTGAATACATACCGTGCGTCGCTCCGCTGGACCGTCCGGCGTATGCGCGGCTTGACCGTCGATACGGTCATGCTCGAAACACGGATCGAGAAAGGTTCACCGCTGGCGGGCAAGGCGCTGCGTGAGTTGAATCTGCCGAGCGGCACGCTCGTCATCTCGGTGCACCGCGACGGCGCCACGGTGCTCCCGCGCGGCAACACGACGCTCGTCCCCGGTGACGTCGCCACGTTCATTACCAGTCCGGAAAACGAAGCGCCGCTCCGCGACTATCTCGGCCAGAGCGGATCACCCACTCCAGCGACGACCGCCATTTCGCCGTAGCGCCACGTCCCTGCGTGTGCAGGACGTGCTTATTCGGACGCGAACGATGGACGCCGCCGGTGCCAGTCCGTGCGAAGCTGATAGGCATGACCAGTACGGAGGACCAACGCGTCTTCGAAATCGCGTCCAACGATCTGCAATCCGATCGGCAGACCGCTCTGGGAAAAACCACAGAGCATCGACAGCGCCGGTTGCCCGGTCACGTCGAACGGAGCGGTCATACGAATCAGGGCGCCGAGATCTTCTTCGGCCTCGCCGACCTCAAGCGTCGTTTGCTCGAGCGGCGTCGCGACCATCGGCGTCGTCGGCATGATCAGCACGTCGAAATTCGATTGAACCTCACGGATCGCCTGCCGCAGCCGCTCTCGGGACTCCAGAGCCGCGACATACGAGACGGCGGAGACGGCATTGCCGGCCTGCAAGCGTTCGAGAACGGTGGCGGAGTAATCCGCCTGATGGCGATCAAACAGATCACGATGGCAGTAGCTTGCCTCCGGCAGCAGTATCCCTATCTCGGCGTCGAGCGCCGGTTGCTCGAGCGCCGGAATCTGACACTCTTCGACCGAGGCTCCGGCATCCTGGAACACTGTCACGGCCTGCGTGATCGCCATACGGATCTCGCTGTCGACATTACCATCCAGGAAATTCGCGACCAGGCCGATCCGAACGCCGTCGAGCCGCTCGGTCAGCGCTCGCTGGTACACCGGGACACTGACGTCCGCGCTCTGGCGATCACGTGGATCGTATCCGACAACGGCCTCAAGCAGGAGCGCGATATCGCGCACGGTGCGCGCGAACGGGCCGACATGATCGAGCGTCCAGGAGAGCGCCTGGACGCCGGCACGTGAAATCAGTCCATAGCTTGGCTTGAGTCCGACTACACCACAGAACGACGCGGGAATTCGAATCGAGCCTCCGGTATCGGTCCCGAACGAACCAGAATCGATTCCCGCGGCCGTTGATGCCGCGGCTCCGCCGCTCGAACCGCTCGTGGATTTGCTCAAGTTCCACGGATTCCGGGTCGGGCCGTAGTCCGGATGAACCGAGGCATACGCGAACTCCAGCATATTCGTCTTCCCGAGCAGCACCGCACCGGAAGCCGCGAGTCGGTCCACAACCGCCGCGTTTTCGTCGGGAATATAGTCTTTGAGCGCACGCGAGCCGGCGGTCGTACGAATCCCCTTCGTCGCAAACAAATCCTTCACCGAGAGCGGCATACCGTGCAGTGGACCGCGATAGGTCCCAGTGCTGATCTCACGCTCGGCCTCGCGTGCGGCCACGAGCGCGTCTTCGCTGAGGACCGTGATGTAGGCGTTGAGCAACGGCTCAAGCTGATCGAGCGTGCCCAGCGCTGCCGTCGTCACTTCCACCGGCGAGATCTCCAGCGCGGCGATCCGTGCGGCGGTGGCCGTCAGATCAGGCATCTCCCCGTAAAACGTAGTGGTGGTCATTTTGCCCTTATCTCCTTCCAGATATTGACACATTGAAAGCCTCGTGCTAGATTTGCGGGCAGAATATCGCATCCCAGCGATACCCGAAAGTGCTTCCGCAAGGCATGACGGAACAACGAACCTCATTTCGTTTTCGATATGATCGCCGCCACAGTCGTCAACTATCGATGTGCGCGAGATCCTGGCTCACTGGCCCTGCAACGCGACGGACGATGATAAACGTCCGGTAGATTCGGGATGAGATGTACAACGAGCGATAGTCAACGACAACAACCGCATGCAATTGCATGCATTCGGCATATAGAAAGACTATGATAAGGCGAATGACCATATGCCGTCCAGTGTCGCGGGCGCGGTAACGGTCAGTTTTCTCGCGACAGCCGTCTAGTCGTCGCCAGAATTTCTCTTGGCCGCTGCCGAGGGGGGAGGTCGGGTCAACAGGGGGAACATCATCAACCTGCCGAGGATGCGGGGAACTGATTCGGCAGAGACGCACTTGAGGGCACGTAGACCGCTCAAAATATGAGTCGCATCTAGGAGATGAGAGATAATGACGTACTCCTTACCCAACGCGATGCGGCGTATCGCGTCGCGGCGCCAGGTTCTCAAGGGGGCGGCGGCGGCCGTTGGCACACTCGGGATCACATCGTTACTTGCGGCATGCGGCGGTGATTCGTCGTCGGATTCCACGGACACAGCAAGCGCGTCGACAGCGAGTTCATCCGGTTCGTCCGGATCATCCGCATCGCCATCCACCGGCGACGCCGGAACGCCCAAAAAGGGCGGCACACTGGTCGTCGGCATGGAGGCTGAAATCAGCAGCTTCGATCCCGCGGTCATGACCGGTACGAGCACGTTCCGTCCGGTCAGCAGCATATTCGACATGCTCGTAAACCTCTACGGCACCGAAAGCGGACTCCAACCGGACATCGCTGAGTCCTGGGAAGTCGCCCAGGATGCGCAATCGGTCACGATGAAGCTCCGCCCGGACGTCAAGTTTCATGATGGGACGGCGGTCGATGCCGAAGCGGTCGTCTTTTCCTTCGAGCGGATGCTCAATACGAACGACCCGAACTACTTCGGCCCTTACGCCTTCCCACCCTTCTTCTATCCAACCTATAAGACGTCAACCGTCATCGACCCGCTCAACGTCAAGTTTGAATTGACGCAGCCCGATGCGACGTTCCTTTCAGCGCTCGCCTGGAACACCGCCTCGCCGGTCAGCCCGACCGCGGTCAAAGCCGCCGGCAAGGACTTCTCCAACAAACCGGTCGGAGCCGGACCATTCAAGTTCGTCTCCTGGGATAAGAACGTCAAGACGACGATGGAACGGAACGATGATTACTGGAACGGCGCGCCGCTCCTGGACCAGATCATCTGGAAGCCGATCGTCGAGGAAGCTGCCCGCTTCAACCAGTTGCTTTCGGGAGAAGTCGACTTCATCGTGTCGATCGACCCGCAGTTTGTGCCGCAGGTGCAGGCGAGCCAGGATCTTCAGTTGATCCAGGGGCCGTCGCTCCACACCTGGTGGGTCTATCTGAATACCCATGAGGAACACCTCAAGGACAAGCGGGTACGGCAGGCGTTGAACTATGGTGTGGACAAAGCGAGTCTGATCAAGAACATCCTCCACGATACCGCGGTTGAATCACGCGGGTGGTGCTGGCCGAACACGTGGGCCTATGAACCTGACGTCGTCCAGTACCCCTACGACCCGGACAAAGCCAAAGAACTGCTGGCACAGGCCGGCTTTGCCGACGGCTTCGACCTTGAATACCTCGTTCCGGAGTCCGGTTCCGGTATGGTCGCCCCGAAACAGATCGCGACGGCGATGCAGGCCGACCTCAAGAAGATCGGGATTAATCTCAAGATCACGACGTTGGAGTGGATCAGCTATCTGGCCGCCACGGCGAACGGCCTCGACAGCGTCAACGGCAAGCAGTTTGGGATGTCACAGGAGTCGTGGATGAATCCGGTCGACGACCCGGGTCTCTGGGTCGAATTCGAATCGGTGTCGATGCCACCCGGCGGCGGCAACACCGGCTACTACGAGAACTCCGAATATGCGGAGCTTCTCGCCAAAGCACGCACGACGACCGATAAGACTCAGCGCGCGGAGTTCTACAAGCAGGCGCAGAAGATCTTCGCCGAAGACGCTCCGTGGATCTTCATGTTCCATTCGAACTTCGTCACGGCCGCACGCAAGAACGTGCATGGCATCAAGTTGAATCCGGACCAGAATGTGCTGCACCTGAAGGACGTCTGGAAGTCGTAAGCGTCGAGCTGACGCCCGAACGTGACGGAATGAATGACTGGGTAGCGAGATGTATCTGACGTGGATGCTCCGTCGATTTGTCTATCTGATCCTCGTGCTCCTGGCCGCGACGGTGGTCGTGTTCATGATGATGCACCTCGCCCCCGGTGATCCGGCCCAGGCGATGCTCGGACCGATGGCGCGCGGCGATGCGCTGGCTCAACTCCGGCAGCAGCTCGGACTCAATGACCCGCTCTACATTCAATACCTACACTGGCTTGAGCACACCTTACGGGGCGATCTTGGGCGTTCGATTCGCCAGCAGGTCCCGGTGAGTAGTCTGATCTTTAGCCAGTTCAAGAATACGGCGATTCTCGGCAGCGTCAGTTTCGTCATCGCGGTGGTCGGAGGGCTGGCGCTCGGTTTTCTGGCCGGGCTCAAGCGTGGTTCCTTCTTCGACCGGATCATCATCGTGATCGCCAGCAGCGGTATCGCGATTCCATCCTTTTTCCTGGGGCTGGTACTTGCCTATGTCTTCGGCATCCGGCTCCACGTTTTGCCAAGCAACGGCATGTACTCTCTGCAAGGCGGCGGTGGTCTGCTTGACCTGATAAAGCATCTGGCGTTACCGGCGATTACGCTGGCGGTGGGACCGATCGCCGTGGTCGCCCGCATGACTCGCTCAAGCACGTTGGAAGTGTTGAGTCAGGATTACGTGCGGACCGCTCGCGCCAAAGGGTTGCACGAGCGCGCGGTAGCCACGCGTCATATCTTCAAAAACGCGCTAATCCCGATCATTCACCTGCTCGGTCTCCAGGCCGGCATCCTGCTGAGCGCCACCGCTCTGGTCGAGGTGGTCTTTTCCTGGCCCGGCATCGGCGCGTTGATGGTGAATTCGATCCTCACGCGTGATCTACCGGTCACCCAGGGCTCAGTACTGCTGATCGCGGCGGTCTACGCGATCGTGAGTGTGTTCGCCGACTTCGCGCATATGGTCGTCGACCCGAGGGTACATCAATCATGACGAACTCAACCTTGGCGCGCGGCGTCGCGCAGGAGATCGGTGCCGCCGCGTCCGGCCGGTCACGCAGTCGTGGTGCGCAGGTGATGCGCCGGTTGCTGCGCGACCGCATCGGGATGACCGGCATTATCCTGGTGCTTCTTCTGATCGTGATGGCGGTACTCGCGCCGGTCATTGCTCCGCACGATCCACTGGCAACCAATCTGAACGAGACGTTCCGCAAAGTTGGCTCTCACGGGCACCTGCTCGGCACTGACCTGTATGGGCGAGACATGCTGAGCCGGGTCATCTGGGGAGCGCGTCCGTCACTCATGATCGGCTTCGTCGCGACCTGTTTGGCGCTCGGGCTCGGAGTCACACTCGGCGTCATCAGCGGATTTTACGCCGGACGAATCGATTCGATCATCATGCGTATCGTGGATGTCTTTTTGGCGTTCCCGTATCTTCTCCTCGCGATCGTGATCGTCGGAGCCCTTGGTCCCGGTCTGTTTAACGCCACCCTGGCCGTCGCGATTACCGCGATTCCTTTTTATGTCCGACTCATCCGTGGGATGGTGCTGAGCTTCCGCGAGGAGCAGTTCGTCGAGGCGTCGCGCGCGATTGGCGCGTCGGGCTATCATCTGATGCGCCATGCTATCTTCCCTAATATCGTTCCGTATGTGATCGTCGCTTTCTCCATCAACGTCGGCTATCTCATTCTCGAAGCGGCGAGCCTCAGCTTTCTGGGTCTCGGAGCGCAACCGCCGAGTCCGGAATGGGGAGCCATGCTTGCGGAGAACCGAAATTACCTAACTCTTGCGCCCCACACGGTGATCATTCCCGGCGTGGCGATCTTCATCGTGATCATCGGGTTGAATCTTTTTGGCGACGCGTTGCGAGATGCATTCGATGTCCGACTCCGTGAAGAGTAGCGGACCGGCATCGAGATTCATTCCAATCGCACGCATGTTCGAAGGGACTATCGCATGACCCAAGCACCGGTATCACCCAAGGCGACACTGCGCGTCGCAATGACGCAACTCGGCTCTGAGATTGGCGATGTGGCCGCGAATCTTGCCAAGGCAGAGGAGTACATCAAGCGCGCCGCTGCCGACGGAGCCGATGTCATTGCATTTCCCGAAATGTATCTCTCAAATTACACGGCGCAGGTGGAAAGCCGGGAGTTGGCCGAGCCACTCGACGGCCCGTCCCTACAGGCGCTCGCGGCCGCCGCACGCGCGGGAGATATCTACATCATCATGGGAATGCCGGTCACCGACCCGGCGCTCCCCGGTTTCATTCATAACTCGGCCGTCGTGATCTCACCGTCGGCTGGCGTCATCGGGGCGCACCATAAAATCAGCCTGCCGACCTTCCGCATCGGCGACCTGCTGATTACTGAGGGGAATCATTGGTCTCCGGGGACGACCTTTCCGCTCTTTGACATTCGCGGCTGGTCGGTCGGCGTCAACATCTGTGCGGACTGCTGGGTACCGGAGATTCCACGTGTCCAGGCAGTAAATGGTGCGCATCTCCTCGTCACGATCTCAGCCGGGCCAAGCGTCTGGCGCGAGGGTTGGCCGATCGTGCTCCGCACCCGTGCGATCGAGAACGCGTCGTTCCAGTGCTATTCAAACGTGGTTGGAGCGTACCGCAACGTCGATTTCTTTGGCGGCAGCATGGTCATTTCGCCTGACGGAAACGTGCTGGATCGTGGCCCAATCGGCGAAGAAGCGATGATCATTGCCGATCTTCCGTTCGCCGAGTTGCACCGCTCGCGCAGCGAGTATCCCAGACTTCGACCCGGCTACGATCGGCACCCGGCGCTCTATACCGATCTGACCCGAACGACGACCCCTGCACATCAGCGTGCGCTCGCCGCCGGCCAACTTCGACAAAGTGCCGAACACGAGCAAACAAGCATCATCGCTCGTTAGGACGATTGCCGGTCGGTTGATCATCACCCGGCCGGCGTCAGCCCATCACGAATAGCCGGTCGATGCCGAAGCGATCGGACAGGATGATCGGATCGGCGTCGGTGATCAGAATCTGATCCTGGAGATGCCAGAAGCCCTCCAGGATCGGTTCGAGACAGACGACCATGCCGGGGCGCAGTGTTCGCGATTCGTTCGGCACCAGCATCGGCTCTTCCTGATGCCACCAGACTCCAGTACTGTGCCCGACGAGCCCGACGTTCCATTCGAAACCGGCGTCGGTAAAGCGATCACGCACAAAGTGCCAGACCGCGCTCGCCGCGATTCCCGGACGAAGCATCCGCTCGATCGTAGCGCGATGGACGCTGAGCAGCGTCTGATAGCGCGCTTCCTGTTCGGCACTCGGCGTGCCCATCACGGCCATCCGCGACAGATTCGCCGGATACCCCTGGTAGTAGCAGACGTAATCGGTGCGCACGGCAACACCGCGTCCGATCGGAACGGCACCCTCGCCACCGTAGGTAACCGGATTCGTACTCGCCTGCAGCATCCCATGCGCGCTCTCGGCGCCGAGCCGGAGCATCGCCGCGATCATCCGCGCATGCAGCTTCTTCTCGGTGTCGCCACGCTTCGCCGTACGGAAGACATCGAGATGCGCCTCATCCTGAATCTCGACCGCCCGGCGCATCAGCGCAATCTCCGCCTCGGTCTTGATATTGCGCACGCCCTCCAGCAGATCCGTGACATCGACCAGTTCGGCATCCATCAGTTCGGCGGTGAGCGCGCTCCAGTTGTCGACACCGAACTCGCGCCGCTCGACGCCGATCCGACCGCTGCCGAGGCCGCGCGCACGGAGGTCTCTCGCGACCGCTGCGTACGGCGAATCGACATAATCGGTATACGGACGAATATCGTCGATCCAACTCAGTCGCTCGGCCAGGCCACGGGCGATGTTGCTGACGAAGAGTGCCGGTTCGCCCTGCCGTGGCCAGACGACGAGCGCGGCGCGCGGCGCGTTGGCGAAATCCTGCAAACGCCCGAGCGTACCCGGGAACGTCATTCCCGAGAGGTACGCCACGTTTCGCCCGGAGCGCGCCACGATGACGTCCAGGTTCTGCTCAGCGAACGCGCGTTCAAGTTCCCGTTGGTTGAAGATCGGATCACGACGCGGCATAACGCACCTTCCTCACTCCGCCGAAACGATGCCTGCCAGCGTGTAGAGCAGCACGTAGAGCAGAATGGCGTGCAGGGTTTGCGCATTGTACGGCACGGCCGAGATCGAGAGACCGCCGAAGCGTTCGCGGCCGGCGGCTTTGCCGACCTGGTAGCAGAGTTCGACGACCTCATCGACGGTTGGACCGAGCGGTTCGTCGGCGAAGTCGGGATTGGTGCTGAGGTCGAAGACGTCCGGATCGATGGCGATCCAGATCTTCGCCGTGCCGTCGAGCATCGTCGTGGCCAACTGCGCCAGCCATGCGTCAACGTCACGCTTACGGGCCGCCTTGATGTCGCGATAGGTATAGATGTGCTCGCGCACGACCCCGCGCTCGATGAAGCGGGTGAAGACATCGCGGTCGTTGCGCGGTCCGCGCAGACCGAAGTGGAAGTAGTGTTCTGCGTCGACACCGGGCAGCGTCAGGATGCGGCGCGCCCAGGTGCTGCCCCAGCGCGGCTGGCGCGGATCATCATCCTCCCACTCGCCGCGCTGGTTGTCGTGATGCGCGTCGAAATTGAGCACAGCGGTCGGCCCGCCGGCCCGCGCCGCGATCGCCTTGAGCACTGGATAGCTGCTCGGTCCCGAATTGCCGCCCATCGTGATCGGGTGACAGCCGGCGTCGAGCATGGCATCGACCTCAGCTTCGACGTTCGCCAGCG
>CALAGB010000007.1 GCA_937891245.1 uncultured Thermomicrobiales bacterium
TGATTCATTCTCGGGTTGGACGTTCGGAAACCCGGGAATCGGAGCTAGGATCGCCAACTCGGCTACGATCCTAGGTGCCGGTGCGACGCCGCATAGCTCTGTATGGGTGATCCACGAGAAGATCGCGCTCTCACGCCCCGAAAACTCAGGTGTTCGACAATCTCGTATCCCGGTGCGGAAAGCGGGACTCGAACCCGCACGAGGTTACCCTCAACGGTTTTTAAGACCGCAGCGTCTGCCATTCCGCCATTTCCGCGTGCTGGCGTTCCGTACCTTCCAAGTTTAGCCGAAACGCGCGTTGGAATACGCCGAGCAGCGCTTAAAGGTGCGTGACATTCAGGAACGCGGCACGAGTTTTGCATACGTCCTCTTCATGCCGGGTGCGGAAGCGCGTGAATTGAGTTCACGCGAAGCGAGCACGCGCGAAAGGAAATGCTGTATGTCGACAACTGAATGGATCATTTTGGTCGTAATTGTGGCGATCATCGTTCTTGCGGCCATCTGGTGGTTTGTCCAGTCTCGTCGCTCACGCACGTTGCACGAGGAGTTCGGTCCCGAGTACGACCGGACGGTGCAAGAAGCCGATAGTCGCCGGGCGGCCGAAGCTGAATTGCGCGAACGCCAGGAGCGGGTGCAGAAGCTCGATATCCGCCCGTTGTCGGTGGCCGATCGTAATCGCTTCACCGGTGAGTGGGAAACGTTGCAACCGCGTTTCGTCGATGATCCACAGGGCGCCGTGAGCGATGCAGACAGCCTCGTTTCGGATCTGATGCAGACGCGCGGTTATCCGATAGGCGAATTCGAGCAGCGGGCGGCCGACATCTCGGTCGATCATCCGGACGTCGTCAATCACTATCGTGAGGCGCACCGTCTGGCGCAGCGGAATGCCGCGGGGCAAGCAACAACCGAAGAGCAGCGACGCGCCCTGGTTCACTACCGCGAACTCTTCGATGAACTCCTCAGCGATGGCTTGCCGGATGCATCACACAGCCGGAACGTCTCGCAAACTGGTTAGGTCATGTGACCCTGGCCTCAGACCGCACGGATTCGTAACGACACGGGAGGTACTTTATGAACAAGATGAACGAGCAACAGGAAGAGCGTTATGGCACGGCCGACATCGCCGCCGGGAGCGCCCGTGACGATCGAGTGCGCGGGTCGGATGCTTCGCACGACCGGGATGATGGAGCGACGACCGATCAGGAGCAGAGGTGGACGCCGCTCTTCCCGACGGATCAGGCCGATCAATTTCGGGGACGCTGGACGTCGATTCAGTCGGGCTTCGTGGATGAGCCACGCCGGGCTGTTGAGCAGGCCGACCAGTTAATCGCCGAAGTGATGAAGGCGCTGGCCAGTTCGTTCGCTGATGAGCGACGAAATCTCGAACAGCAGTGGGATCGTGGCGACGACGTCTCGACCGAAGACTTGCGGCTCGGTTTGCGTCGATACCGCTCATTCTTCGATCGTCTTCTGGCGATCTAAATCTCGGCGACCAACCATAGCCCATGAAACCGGACCACCATCGGTGGTCGGGTTTCATGCGTCAAATACAAGAGTCGCATTCGAACATGCGCGTCCTCATTTGTTCGCCAACTATCGCGCCTTCCAACCCGCCAAACGTTGCGTCGCCCTTCTCGGCGCGACGGGCTTTTGTCGAAAACGAGCAGACGTCGGTCGAATGTGCCGAAGGCGCGGCACGACTTATGCACGCAATTTCAGATGGAACCCGGCGGGAAGTAAGGATGCGGATCCGACGCTGAAGGTTCCGGAAGGAACGGCGCATGTCAGCATTAGATTGGGTTGTTTATGGAATAGCCATCGCTTCTGTTGTCGTTGTCCTTGGTTCTCTCCTCTGGCTCTTGCAGAATCGTATGTCGCATGAGATGAGCGATGAATACGTCGCGGCCTACGCGCAAACGCTTCGGTTGTTGGACCGGCAGACTGAAGCGGAATCGCATGCCATTACCGAACCAGATGCGGACAGGAGGCCCATGATCCGGCCGTTGCCAACGGCGGAGCGCAACCGGTTCACGGATGCCTGGCAATCGTTGCAATCGCTCTTTGCAGACCATCCCGATGATGCGGTTAAAGAGGCCGACCGCTTGATTACCGATGTTATGCAGACCCGTGGATACCCAATCGGTGAGTCCGCGTACGTCGCGGCCGACAGTTCGGTCGAACAATCGGAGATCGTGCGCCACTATCGCGAGGCTCATGGCGTTGCACTACGGGCTGCGGACGGTCAGGCGACGATCGAGGAGGAGCGGCACGCACTCGTTGAGTACCGCGAACTCTTTGCTGAACTGCTCGGCGACGGCCCGGCGAACGCGTCTCCAGCGCAGCCCGGCTTGCACGCCGGCTAAGCGATACGCAGTCCGTCCATCGCGTATTGCGACATTAAACACTGCGACGATTGCCGGGCATGAAAAAAACCGGACCCTTATGGGTCCGGTCTTGAGAGCGGAAGACGGGATTCGAACCCGCGACCTTCTCCTTGGCAAGGAGATGCTCTACCAGCTGAGCCACTTCCGCGAACCGCCGGCACTGTCGCGCCGTTGGTCCCGCTATTCTAACTGTTGATTTCCGTGAGTGTCAAGGAGCGCGGTATCGGCATCGTTGGCGGGCGGTGCTCCTACGGTGGGCCTCCTGGTCAGGCTGGCGTGTGCGTACGAACGAATATACCCGTACGCCGGGTACGCGTTGACGGCGCCGCACGACGGACGATATACTTCAAGGCTAGAGCAGCGTACGATCGAATGATTTACATGCGATCGTTCGTCCCGGACGAACGATGCGCCGCATCCACCGCTCATTGGCACGCCCATTTCACAGGATTTAGGAAATGAACGATTTATCCGCCCGGCTTCAAACTGATCTGAAAGAAGCCGTGCGCTCCGGAGATAGAACGCGGCGCGACGTCATTCGGTTTCTGCGTGCCGACATCCACAATGTCGAAATCGAGCGCGGGCACGCGTTATCCGACGGCGAGATCACCGACGTCATCATGCGTCAGATCAAGCAGCGACGCGACTCGATCGAGCAGTTCGCACGCGGAGGCCGTCAAGACCTGGTCGATGCCGAGCAGGGGCAAATCGCCGTCCTGGAAACCTATCTTCCTCCGCAGCTCACGCCGTCCGAAGTGCTTGAGTTCGCGCGCGAAGTCGTCGCTGAGAGCGGTGCCAGCGGATTGGGTGACCTTGGGCGCGTGATTCCGATGTTGCGCGAGCGGTTGGGGCCACGTGCGGCCGGCAACGTCGTTGCCCAGGCGGCGCGAACCGCGTTGACCGAGCAGCGGGATGAAGCGAACGCGAGTTAGCCCGAAGCTCACGGTGGGCTTCGACCGCTGACACGCCGGTCGGGTGGACCGATGAATAGTTCATCACACCACGAACTGAGTACCGGATTTGGTCGAGCGAACTGGCTCTTGCGTCGCGCTGGGCGCCGTGGTCCTTCACTTTGGCGTATCTCTCGCTTCGTCCTTTTTGGGCTGATCATTTACCTGGTCCTCGGCCTCGTCCTCTACGTCACCTGGCAGTCGGATTCGCTGAACCTGCGGGCCGGTGGGATCGCCGACCGGACGATCAAGGCGCCGCGTACTGCGACCTTCGTCAGCGACGTAACGACGCAGGAACGGCGGCAGGAAGCCTATGATGACTCCCGCAATATCGTGCTGAAGTCCGATCCCTCGATCGCGACGTCACAGATGGCAGCGCTACGCACCGCCTTGAACGACATCGATGCCATCCGCTCCGGCGCGACGCCGGCCGCATCGGCGAATCGCGCCGATCAAATCCGCTCCGCGGTCGAAGGGTTGAGTGTCGACAACGCGGACGCAATATCCAATCTCTCCACGGCTGCCTGGTCACGGGTGACCTCGGAGGCGACGCGCTTGCTGGCGGTCGCGATGGCCGATCAGATCAGTCCGGAAGATGTTGCGTCGGTCAAGGAAGGGCTGCTGGAGCGCTCGAACGCGCCGATGATTTTGAGTGAGCGGACGCTCGCGGTCGCTCTGGCCCAACCGTTCATTCAGGCGAACGTCGAAGTTGATGCCGAGCAGACGAAGGCTGCACGGGAAGCCGCGGCAGCAGCCGTCGAACCGTTGATGGTGACGGTCCAGGAGGGGCAAGTCATCGTTCGCGATGGCGACGTGGTGACCAAGAGTGATATTGAAAAGCTCGACTACTTCCAACTGCTCACCCCGAGCCACAACTGGCAGCAGTTCATCGGCATGCTTGGGCTGCTCGGCTTCGTCACACTCGGACTCGACTTCTACCTCTATAAATTCGCGCATGGACTCTGGCAGACGCGCCAGTTGTTGTTGGTCGGGCTGGTGATCGTCGTTCCGGTCATCGCCGGGCGCTTCTGGTTTCTGAATACCGATTTGCGCTTCATGTTCCCTGCCGCGGCCGCCGTGATGCTTCTGTCGGTCCTGCTCGATTTTCAGATCTCGGTCGTTTGTGCCGGGTTCCTCGCCCTATTCCTCGGCATCGTCGGCGGGATCGCGTTTGACGTGACATTTTTTGCCTTCTTGAGCGGCGTGGCCGGCGCCGCGGTCATCTGGCGCGCCGAGCGGACGATGACCTTCCTCTGGTCCGGTCTGGCGGTGTCGCTGGCGACGCTCTTGAGCGCGGTGCTCTTCACCCTGGTGCATGGCTCGTTCAGCGTTATGGACAACGGCAGCATCCTGTACAGCTCGGTCGCCAACGGCGGTATGTCGGCCAGTCTTACCTTCCTGACGTTCAGCGTCCTTGGCCGGATTTTCGGGATTACGACGCACCTGCAATTACTGGAGCTGGCGCATCCAAATCAGCCACTGCTGTATCGCCTGGCGCGTGAGGCGCCGGGTACGTATCACCACAGCATCATGGTCAGTAATCTGGCCGAAAGCGCGGTCGAGAGCGTGGGAGGTGATCCGCTCTTCGCGCGGGTTGCCGTGCTGTATCACGACATCGGCAAAGTGCTGCGCCCGAGCTTCTTCGTCGAGAATCAGGCGAACCGCGCCAACGTCCACGACGCGCTGGATCCGCGTACCAGCGCGCGAATCATTCAGGAGCATGTGGTCGATGGTGTGCGACTCGCGCGCAAGGCGCATCTGCCGCAGTCGATTATCGACATCATCCAGCAGCATCACGGCACGACGCTGATTAAGTATTTCTACACCGAAGCGCTCAATAACGGTGAGGATGTCGACGAGTCCGAATTCCGCTATCCGGGTCCGAAGCCGCAAACCAAAGAGGCAGGCGTTATCATGCTCGCCGATGGGGTCGAAGCAGCCGTCCGCGCCGCCTCACAATCGGGCAAGCTCTATGAGGAGACGGCCGAGGGGCAGAATGGTCAAAACGTGCGCCGGGCCGCCAAACTCCAGCAGGTGGTCGATAGCGTCATCAAGGCGCGACTCGACGACGGGCAGCTCGACGAATGCGATCTGACGCTCAAGCAGATCGAGCAGATTCGTCGCTCGTTCGTCAAGATCCTTGAAGGGATCTATCATCCTCGTGTCGAGTACCCTGAATTGAAAGTGCCGATCGCCAAAGCGCAAGCAAGCGCACCGTCGCCAATCGAGGTGTCCTAGCCGATGGCGGAACCGGACGGACTCGAGATCGGGCTGCGTTGCAGCCCCGGCGCCCCGCGCTTCGATGTCGATCGATTCCAAGCATGCTTGCGGTTCGCAGCCAGTGCCGAAGGGCGGCAGGGCGAGCTTGGCGTCTGGCTGTGCACGGACGATGAGATCGCCGATCTCCACGCCCGGTTCATGCAAATTCCCGGCCCGACAGACGTTATCAGCTTTCCCGGCGACGCCGGCTATTTCGGTGACGTGGCGGTTTCCTTCGACACCGCTGCCGAGCAGGCAGTCGAGGCGGGGCATGCCGTCGCGCGCGAGCTTGCCTACTTGGCGCTCCACGGACTCTTGCATCTCTTCGGCTATGACGACCTGACGACGACGGAGCGCGACGCGATGCTGGCGCGGCAGGACGCGATCATGGCCGCGTTCGAGAAAGCGGTCCCGGGTGACTGGGACTGAACCTGGCAGCGTCAGCCTTGTCCTGACCGTTCGCAACGAAGAAACCTCGCTCGATGCGCTTTTCCGTTCGATCGCCGCGCAGACGCGCTTTCCGGACGAACTCGTCCTGGTCGACGGCGGCTCGACCGACCACACGCTGGAAATCGCGCACGGTTGGGTCGAACGACTGCCGCTCATCATCATCTCGGCAGCGGGAGCGTCGATCTCTCAGGGTCGCAATATGGCGTTACAACGGGCATCCGGCGACATCATCGCGGTGACCGATGCTGGTGTCGTGTTGGAACCAGACTGGCTGGAGATGTTGATGCGGCCGTTTTCACGCCCGATCGCGCAGCAGCCGGACGTCGTAGCCGGATTCTTCGAGGCGCGGCCGGAAAGCCGCTTCGAGCTCGTTCTCGGCGTCACGACACTACCGGATGTCGATGAGATTCGCCCCGAACGCTTTCTACCGTCGAGTCGCTCGTTGGCATTCCGACGAAGCTTGTTCGACGCCGGTATGCGCTATCCTGAATGGCTCGACTACTGTGAAGATCTGATTTTCGATTTCCGCCTGAAGCGGGCGGGTGCTCGCTTCGAGTTCCAACCTGACGCGATCGCGGGATTTCGACCCCGCCGCGCGCTCGGCGACTACCTGCGGCAGTATTTCCTCTATGCGCGTGGCGATGGCAAGGCGGGGCTTTTTGCGCGGCGTCATCTGCTGCGTTACGCGACGTATTTCGTGGCGCTCCCGCTCCTGGCCACTCGTCGCGATCGGATCGCCCTGGCGCTCGGGATCGCCGGAGGGGTGATCTATTTGCGACAACCTGCGCGACGGCTGCTGCGACGGCGAAACGGGCTCACCCTGCTCGAACTCGCGCTGGGCGTGCTGTCCCTGCCCGGCCTGCGGGCGGTTGGCGATCTGGCCAAGATGGCCGGTTATCCAGTTGGCCTGCGCTGGCGCTGGCGCCGTTTCAGCCTGCGCAAGACCTGGCGCACCATTCCGGAGGAGTCATCAATGATGCTGGGTGTGATCCTCGATGAGTGAGGTGCGCAGGAATTCTGCGGCCCACATGGCGGTGCGGCGACGAATTTCAGAGGGAATCGCCGTGACGGTATGCTCCCGCACATCGTTGGCCGTACGACCGTTAAGACAGAGCGCGATGTCGCCTTTGGTCAGATCAAGGTGTTCTCCCGGCGTGAGGCGTACCGCGACGGCCAGGCCGTAGTCGGCTTTGAGCATGGCGCGAATCTCCGCCGCTTCACGTTGGGCGAGCGCGCGGGTGGCGTGCGGTTCGGTCGCGTCGATGCCGTTGACCGAGGCGGCGTAGCCGAAGGCGCGCACCATGCCACCGCTGAAATGGACAATCGAGGCCGGCTCCTCGGCGATCAGGGCGGTGATCCGTCCACCTGAACCCGCTTCGCTGATGGCCAGCGTGTCTCCCGACTCGACCAGGGGTGCGAGGACTGCGGCCCCAAGCGTGGTTGCTTCTTCACCGTAAACGTAGGAACCGAGAATCTCGCGTACTTCAGCCTCGGTCGTGCGCACGGCCGCCTCGGCGACACTTCGCTCGGGTGAGGCTGACACGATCCGAATATGCACGCCATCGTCCTTGGCGTACGTCGCGACGATGGGGTCGCCGCGATGGATGATATCGGCGATCTCGCGTTCGGCGGCCGATTCACCGATGCCGATCGTCTTGAGCGTTTTCGAGACGTACACGCGATCGCCGAGCCGATCGAGCAGTCGAGGAACGGCCTGTTCGGCCCACATGCGCCGCATTTCGCGTGGCACGCCGGGCATTGAAATGATGAATTTGTTGTTGTGTCGCACGCACCAGCCGGGTGCCGTTCCCATCGGGTTGTCGAGCGCTTCGGCCGAGGGGATGAGCCAGGCCTGTTTGGTGTTCTTCTCCGG
>CALAGB010000008.1 GCA_937891245.1 uncultured Thermomicrobiales bacterium
ACGCTCGCCTGGGATATTCACGCCTGGACGACGCACCCGCTCAACATCTTCAATGCCAATATCTTCTATCCCTATCGCGATACGCTCGCCTATTCGGATTATCTCTTCGGTCAGGCGATCGTTATCGCGCCAGTCTTACTGAAGACCGGCAATGTCATCCTGGCGGATAACCTGTCGCTGCTGCTGTCGTATGCTCTGAGCGGTTTTGCGACCTATCTGCTGGTGGTTGATCTGACCGGCAACCGCCTGGCCGGGATCGTGGCCGGTTTCGCCTATGCTTTCGCGCCGGCGCGTATGGCGCACTTTGAGCATCTACACCTCACATCGGCCGAGTGGCTGCCGCTCGCGGTGCTGGCGGCGCGCCGGACGCTGCTGCAACGTTCGCTCAAGTGGTCGGTGGTGCTTGGCCTGCTGGTGATCATCCAGGGGCTGTTCGGTGTCTACTACTTTTATTTCCTGGCGATCCTGCTCGGCATCGTCTTCCTGGCGTTTCTTGCTGCCCATCGTCGGCGATCGGCGCTGATCGCGGTGGCGCAGGCGAGTGTCGCCTGTGTCATTGGCGCGGCGCTGCTGCTACCAATTCTGTTGCCGTATCAGACCGTACATGATGACCTCGGTATCGAACGAACCGTGGAAGAGATGAACAAATGGCAGGCGGTGCCGTCCGACTATCTGGCCGTGTCGCCGCGCAACCGGCTGCTCGGTGATCATCTCGGCGCGCGCTACTCGCGCGATCTCGAACAGGATCTCTTCCCCGGCGGAATTCTCATCGTGCTCGCGATTGTCGGACTCTTCAACCGGCGGTTTGGCTGGGAGCGCTGGATGCTCTTCGCGGTCGCGCTCGTCTCGATCCTGCTCAGCTTCGGCATCACCGGTCATTTCCGCGGCCACGAGTTCCCGTTGCCCTATCGCCTCTTCTACGATTATTTCCCCGGATTTAAGGCGATACGGGTTCCGGCACGGCTCGGGTTGCTGGCGCTGGTTGGTCTTGCTGGGCTGGGCGGGCTCGGCCTTGATCTGCTCCTGCGGCAGGCGCGACGGCTGCCGCTGCGGGAGACCGCTCGCTTCACGGCGGCCTCCGGTCTTTCGCTGCTACTCGTCTTCGGTATGGCCGAGGAATACACGACGCGGATCCCGCTCCCCGGCCGCCTGCCGGTGACGCTGGCCGAGGCACAGCGGCCGGATTATGCCTGGCTCAAGGCACACCCGGCACCCATGATTGAGTTCCCGATGGGTGAGGGGATTATCTCGTCGTCCTGGCCGAATTTCTGGTCGACCTTTCACTGGAATCAGGTCGTCAACGGATACAGCGGTATCGCGCCGCCGGTCTATTACATCTTTCGCGACGAGATGAAGGCATTCCCGTCGGAGCGCACGCTGCGGCTGCTGCAGGGGATCGGCGTTCGGAATGTGGTGTATCACGCCGATCCGCAGGCTGACCCCGCGACCGATCCGTTCCTGGTCGCGGCCCGCACCTTCCCGGAACTGACGCAGGTTGTCGGTGGTCCCGATTACGTTTTTCAACTCGCGCCCGATCCGTGGCTCTGGAGCCTGGTGCGAGCGGTGCCAAGCAAGGCGGCGGTTGAGCTGCCGGACGTCGATGCGGACAAAGCGACATACGGCATGCTCGCGGCGATTCTGCAGCGCGATGGGCATACGGTCTCTGGCCATGGTTCGATCGATTACTGGAATCTGCCAGCTGCGCCGGAGTCCATCTGTTACGCGGTAACCGGGAACGGCGACACGGCCCTCTCCGGGCAGTTCACCGGAGCAACAAGAATCGAGTCGGCCGGATGGCTGGCACTCTACCGGCGGGCGTCCTGTTCATGAATGGGTTCGAAACCGTGCCAGGCTCCACGGACCGGTTGGATACGGTACTTTTCTCATGCGCGAAATGGCGTATCGAGCGTTCTACCCGGCGGGCCATCCGTGGCGCCGGACGTTATACTCAGCAGGCGTCCGGAGGGAATTGTGCGATGGCTCAGGGAGTTAATCGCGTTGTCGATGAGGGAATGACGTGCGCAAGCTGCGAGTCTGGATCGGTCTGGCGGGGAGCCTTCTCTTCCTCTACCTCGCGTTCCGTGGTCAGGACCTGAACGCCATCTGGGCCTCTCTCAAGCAGGCGAACTACTGGTACATTCTGCCCGCCGTCGCCATCTATTTTTGTGGCATCTGGGTGCGTTCGCTCCGCTGGGCGTTCTTGCTACGCAAGATCGAACGCTTTAGCGCTCGCGATCTCTTCCGTGTCGTCGTCATCGGTTATACCGCCAACAACGTTCTGCCGCTGCGTGCCGGTGAACTGGTGCGCTCCTATGTTCTGTCGACCCGCTCACGCGTGCGCAACGCCTCGGCACTGGCGACGATCGCGGTCGAGCGGATTTTCGATGGCTTGACGATGCTTGGCTTCGTCCTGATCGCGTCGCTCTCGATCGGCCTCACGTCGCAGCTCCGGGAAATCACGATCGTCGGCGCCATCCTCTTCGGCACTATTCTGACTGGGCTGGTGGTCCTCGGAAGCAGCCGAGCGCGCACCTGGACGATCGCCTTCGCGATCCGCCGTCTGCCCGAACGCATCAGCGAGCCGTTGGAGAAGGCGACGCACGCGTTCATCGACGGCCTCGGTGTGTTGCGAAGTCGCGAGGATCTGGTGCTCGTTTGTCTGACATCAGTCGCCGCCTGGATGCTGGAAGCTTCGGTCTATGCGGTCATCGGCGTCGGCTTCGGGCTTGGCTTGAGCCCTTCGGCGATTCTGCTGGTGACGGCCGTCGCGAACCTGGCGACGCTGGTACCATCGGCACCCGGCTATGTCGGTGCCTTCGAAGCGGGCGTGGTGCTGGCGCTGGCCGGTGCGATCGGCGTGCAGCACGATATCGCGCTCTCCTACGCCATCGCGGTCCATGCGGCGCTCTACTTTCCGGTTACATTGATCGGGCTCTATTTCTGGGGACGCGAGAGCCTTTCGTGGCGTGATATGCGCGGTCGACTGGCAACGGAAGAGGCGGGCGACTAGGTGTCGATTTGGCACGCGATTATTCTCGGGATTATTCAGGGGCTTACCGAATTCCTCCCGATCAGCAGTTCCGCCCACCTCATCTTGATTCCCTGGCTCTTCGGCTGGGGGGAGTCGGGCTTGCAGTTCGATGTCGCGCTGCATATGGGAACGCTGGTCGCCGTCTTCATCTACTTCTGGCGCGACCTGCTCGACATGCTGCTGGCCGTGCCGGTCGGCATCCAGCAACGGCGGCCGTTCGCTAATCCGAAGTCGCGACTGGCCTGGATCATCGTCTTCGGTTCGATCCCGGCGGCGATCGTCGGAGTCTTGTTCAATGACCGGATCGACAACTACTTCCACAGCGACAGCGGCGGCAATGCGGCCATCGCGCTGATTGCCCTGCTGTTGATCGGCCTGGCTGTCATTCTTTGGATCGCCGAGCGCACGGCGCGCCATATCCGACCGATGGAAAATCTCGGCTGGAAGAGCGGGCTTTTCATCGGCTGCGCCCAGGCGCTGGCGCTCCTGCCGGGCGTCTCGCGCTCGGGCAGTACGATCACTGCCGGGCTGCTTACCGGCCTGAAGCGGGATGATGCGGCGCGCTTCTCGTTCTTGCTCGGCGTTCCGGCGATTCTCGGCGCGGGTGTACTCGAAACGAAAAAGGTGATCGACGCCGGTCTGAGCGGCAGTGAGTTGACGACATTTTTCGTCGGCGCCGTAACGTCGGCGATCGTCGGCTACCTGGCAATCGCCTTCCTACTCTCGTTCCTGCGTAGGAATTCAACGATGGTCTTCATCGTCTACCGGGTCATGATCGGCGTCGCGTTCCTCGGACTGGTGCTGGCCGGTTTTCGGGCGTAGGAAACGACGGTAACGCGCACTATCGAGCGGTCGTCAGGTCACCCTCGTCTCGTATCAGCCCCCCGGCCGGTTACGCGATCGGGCTGCCGAGTTCCGATGTTTCGTCCGGTTGGAGCAAAATAATGCGGCCGTCGGCCTGCGTCGCGCCGAGCACCAGCACCTCCGACGCGAAACCGGCGATGCGGCGCGGTGGGAAATTGACGACGCAGACGACCTGGCGACCGAGCAACGCGTCCGGCTCGTAGTAATGCTTGATGCCGACTGATGAGCGGCGTGTGCCGAGTTCGCCGAAGTCGATCGTCAGCTTGAGTGACGGCTTGCGTGCCTCAGGGAACGCCTCGACATCGATCACCCGCCCCACGCGCATATCGATCTTCTCGAAGTCCTCGATCGTCGCCATCCGCTCGCGCCCCTTCCCGGTTCTCCGCTACCAACGCACGTCTCGCCCGATTCTACGCGCGCGCGGATAGGCGGGCGATCCGGGTGGCAAGCTATGCTACGATGCGATGAGCGTGAGACGAACAGGGTTCTTGGTGCACATTAGGGGCGGTTTGAGCCGGAAGGAATGGGGAGCATGTCGATCGGCGAGAGCGATCTGCGCAAGGCCGTGCCGGACACGAACGGTTCAGTGAGACTCAGCGGCCTGGACGGCGACGTCGATGTCTTTCGCGATGAACGGGGCATCCCCCATATTCGCGCAGGCTCGCTGCACGACGCGTTCTTCGCGCAAGGGTTCGTTCACGCGCAGGATCGACTCTGGCAGATGGACTTCGACCGCAAGCGCGCCTATGGTCGCTGGGCCGAATTCGCCGGCGAGAGCGGCGTTGAGCAAGATATTCTGATGCGTCGCCTCGGTCTAGCGGCGTCGGCGAAGGATGATTACGAGGCGTTTGACGACGAGACACGGGCCGTGGTCGATGCCTACACCGCCGGCATCAACGCATTCATCCAGACGACGCCGGTGCTGCCGGCCGAATATCAGCTCGTCGATGCCCGGCCGGAGCCATGGCAACCGTGGGATCCGGGCGCCGCCTACAAGGTGCGCCATGTGCTGATGGGCGTCTGGCACCGGAAGCTCTGGGGTGTGCGCCAGTTGAAGACGATCGGTGAGGAGATGCTGCAGAAGCTGCGCCTGAAGGGGAGCGCGCCCGATCCACTGGTCGTGCCGCCCGGTGTCGATTACCAGCAGCTCACGGACGGCACCGACGATCTGAAACTGCACGCCGAGGGCGTGGCCGGTATACGCGAATGGCTCGACGGGAGTAACAACTGGACGATCCACGGTCGTCGCACGACGACCGGCAAGCCGCTGCTGGCCGGCGATCCGCATCGCGCGATCGACGTACCGAATGTCTATTACCAGAACCACCTCTCGTGCCCGGAATTCGATGTTGTCGGATTCTCGTTTTGCGGCGTGCCGGGCTTTCCCCATTTCGCGCATAACGAGTGGGTCGCCTGGGGTATCACCCACGCGGGCGCTGATTATCAGGACCTCTACGTTGAACGTTTCAAGCCGGGCGATCCGACGCGTTATCAGTTCCAGGGCGAATGGCTCGAAGCAGAGCAGCGCGAAGAGACGATCAAGGTGCGGGGCGGCGAGGATGTCGTGATCCCGCTGACGATCACGCGCCATGGCCCGATTATCGTGGGCGATCCGGCGAGTGGCTATGCGTTGGCCGGTCGTTACTCGGCGACCGAGCGGCCGAACACCGGCTTCCGCAGCCTGCTGCCGATGCTCAAGGCAACGTCGGTGGATGAGTTTGACGAGGCGATGCGCCACTGGGTTGATCCCTGTAACAACCTGGTGATCGCCGATGTTCATGGCAATATCGGCTATCTGATGCGCGGTAAAGTGCCCCTCCGATCACGGGTCAATGGCTTCTTGCCGGTTCCCGGTTGGACCGGCGAGCACGAATGGGAGGGTTGGATTCCGTTCGAAGAGCTGCCGCGCTCGCGCAACCCGGAGACCGGCTTCATCGTGACCGCGAACAATCGAATCGTCGGAGACGATTATCCCTACTACGTCGCGACCGAGTGGTCGCCGGGCAATCGTGCCGAACGGATCATCACGCGTTTGAAGGCGATGCCCCAGGCATCGATCGAGGACATGCCGTCGATCCATGCGGATAAGATCTCGATCCCGAGCCAGGTTTACCTGAAGCAGCTTGACACGCTCGGCGACCTCGACGAACGCTCGGCACGCGCCACCGACCTGCTGCGCGCCTGGGATGGAGCGATGTTGTCGGAGAGCGCGCCTGCCGCGATTTATGCCGTCTGGCGCGAGATGACGCTGCGTCACGTGCTCAACGAGGGACCGTTGTACGCGCTGGCGACCGGCTCGACCGCCTGGATGCCGACGGTGCTTGCGGCGGCCTCGCTCTCGACCCGCCTCCGGCCGGTGCTGGTTGAACTGCTGGATGCCGGGGATGAATCGGTGCTGCCCGACGGTACGCACTGGCCCGACGTTTTGCGCGCCGCGTTGAGCGCCACGCTCGATTGGATTGAAGAGCGGCTCGGTCCGGATATGAGCAACTGGCAGTGGCAGGCGCTGCATCGCACCGGACCGGTGCACACGCTTTCCGCCAGCTTCCCCGAACTCGCCTCGTTGCTCGACCCACCGACGGTCGGTGTCGGTGGTGACAGCGACACCCCGCAGGCCGGCGGCTTCGGCGGCATCGACGCCGGTGACTTCAAGATCATGGGAGCGTCCGTTAACCGCTACGCGTTCGATCTGGATGATTGGGAGCGGAGCGGCTGGGTTGTTCCACTCGGTTCATCCGGGCATCCGGGGAGCCCGCATTTCGCCGATCAAGCAGGGGCCTGGAGCGAGCAGCGCCTTTACCCGATGTACTACGACTGGTCGATCGTCGAGCAGCACGCCGAGACGACGCAGCGGCTGATACCCAAGTGAATGGTGACGAACGGGGCGGCCATCAGCTGACCGCCCCGGATGTTGCTCTGGGCTAACTGACGAGTTTGGCGTCGACGGAGAGGTCGACGTTGCCCTTGAGGGCGGCACCGACCGGGCAGCCGGTCTTGGCCTCCTGGGCGAAGCGATCGAAATCCTCCGCCGAGACGCCCGGTACCTTACCTTCGAGATCGAGATGGATCGAGGCGACCTTGACGCCACCGCCGCCGACGTCGAAAATTGCCGTCGCATTGACTCGGAGTTCATCGGCTGGCGTGCCGTTGCCACCCAACCCGTTTGAGAGACCCATGCAGAAACAGCTCGCATATGCCGCCGCGATCAACTCTTCTGGGCTGGTCTGTGAGACGTTGTCGCCGCGTTCAGTACGCGCGGTCCAACTAACGGGCTGATTCTGAATCACACCACTTTTCAGGCTGATCGAGCCGTTGCCATGCATAAGATCGCCGTGCCATACCGCGCTGGCCTTGCTCTCCGCTCGAGGCATGATGCTCCCTCTCTGTGAATCCCGTAGTGATACACGCACCGGCGTGCATCGCCTGTCTGCATTGAATAGTACTACGCATTCCCGTTCGGTCGATGCTGGCGGCCGGCCCGGCCGTGAACTACGATTGGCCGTGGCGCGGCGAATTGGCGCGCCACTGAAGAAGGAGCGCGCGAGTCTTGGGCGGTCGTTCGAGCAGTCTCAGATCGGTCGGTGGTATCGGCAGCGGCATCGCGTTGCTGGTCATACCGCGTCGCCTGCGCTGGAGCCGGCGGAGTCGACGGGTACTGGCGGTGAGTGCCGCCGGGTTGATCGGCATGCCGGCGCTCCGGCTGCTGTTCGGTTGGTGCGCCGGTGTAGAGCGAGTAAGCGCAGCGCTCATCGGCCTACTGCTCGGCGGCGCGCAATATTTGCTGAGCGAGGAGGATTCGTCGGTGCGCGGCGCGATTGCCACGATCGGCGGATTGCTCGCGCTGTCAGCGCTCTTCGCGTGCGACGATTCAACGGATGAGGACGTCGATGCCTGATCGGAATACCGCCAGCCCGCCGGACGAACTTTTTGACGTGCTGAATGCCGATGGCAGTGCGACCAGTAAAGTGAAGCGGCGCGCCGAGGTGCATCGCGACGGCGACTGGCA
>CALAGB010000009.1 GCA_937891245.1 uncultured Thermomicrobiales bacterium
TCCACCGTGATGAATCCGCTCGTCCCGACCTTTCTCCCCCTGCAACCCACCGATCACTCTGACGACCAGATCATACGTCGCCGGTATCGCATCTCACGGTCACGGATTCCGGAGGTGGCCCGGCAGTTGATCCGCGCGCGTCACGCCGCCGGTGCGTCACTGCGAGTGCTCGCGGCCGAGTTCGGTGTGAGTCATGAGACCATCCGCACTATCGTACGTGCCAGAGACGGGGGTAAGGCTTAGCGAACAGCCGCCACCAGCGAGGTAGAGTTCTTCTGAAGGCGATTTTAGCGGATCATCCGTGGATTGATCCGTTAGTAGTGGAGGTTGTGGTAATAGAGCCCGCCGTCAGCTGACGTCGAGCATGCTCGTGAAGTCGAGGGCGATGAGCCACTGGCGCTCACGGTCAGGGTGACCAAGCCCGGCCTGCCCACGGTACTCGGGAAGTCCATCCAAGATTGGCCATCTGGCAACATGCCGGCCCATAGCCTCGGAGCGGACGACAATCTGATAGGCAATACCTTCAGGGTTGCCTCCGCCTAAAGGCAGCCGACGACCAGCGACGACGTCTTCGCAGAAGTCGACCACCTCGCGACCGTGGACGAATATCATACACGAACGTGATCCTTCGTATTGCTACGAGGTCGCTGTTCTACTGGTGATGCATAGGTTCACAGTCATGTCTTAGATCGTTCGTGTTAGCGCATGCGGAGCATTCGGGCTGTCAGGGCCAAGCTCAGAGCGTATCGCGACGGCGCGGACATGATCCCGAACCAACTACGCAGCATCCAGCGCCTCCAGAAGCAACCGCCTCCGGCGAAGACCGTCTTGCGCATGGTTGGCGTGTTATGCCTCACTGGAGACGAGGCGGCTGATTTCCTCGAGGTGGTGGGCTATTCACTGCAGCTCCTCATCGACGATTATTGGGGCACTGCCGCCGGCGTCGCTCCAGGGGCTCATTAAATCACTGGAGCGTGCCGTGGGTGTTCTCGAATCTGCGAGTCACCAGTTGCGACAAGTGATTCATGTGCTGACCCGCATCGTCCCGCCCCGGACAGGCAATGACGTCTACACATTGACGACCCTCCGGCGTTACGCCAAGACACTTAGGCGATACCGTACTTCTCTTTGTACATGGCAAGCCGAAAGCTGGAATGACAAAGACACCAGCCCCGTGGATCTCGTTGATAACGAAAGAGGTTGCTAGCGGGAATTCCGAGCATCTCCTGTCGATACGAATTGTCGACGACGTAGTCGGAGAGCGCGGGATCGACAACCTTGACGAGCTCGGCAAGAAGCAAAACACCGGCAAAGGCTGAGACGAATGCTGTTGACACACGCGGTGGGGAACCAGAAGCCGCAATCGAAAGGCTCACTTCACCGTAGGCTGCTCGGTTCCAGAGGGACAGCAGCGGTTGTCCAAGAAAGGTGTCGAGGGTATCGCGCAGGGTGCCCTGCAGTCGGCCCGCAGTGCGGAGTCGCGTAATGTCATCGGGCTTCATCGGGATGTTGCCGCGGATGAGGTGGTGGACGCGGTCGACGTCAAGCCCGAGGGCATCTGCGATCGGGATTGCCTGCCACGACTCGAGCTCACTCTCCAAGCCGATACAGGCGAGGCAGGGTCCGGTGCCAAAGGCGTGGACCGATACCTCCGCGGTCGTCCCCATGATGCCGGCGTTGATGATCTGCTTCGGCAGCGTGTCTTGGATTTCAAAACGAGCTTCGATCGTGTCGACTGCAGAAATCGCGAGGGGGATACGATAGCTGTGCTCGAGACTCGCGACATACTGCTCTGCCGTGCCGACCATCGCCGCAGTTCGTAGTCGTCCGCCGCTATACCTCGTCATCTGTCGTGCAAGCCACGGCGCTTTGTACGGACCTACTTCTGCTGTCTCCCAGTCGAGCAAGGCGTATTTATAGGGGTTCTTGCGATCAAAGCGGCCATTGTCGACCACCGTGATCGAACCTCGGAGGGGTTCGGCAAACAGGAGTGCCTGGGCAAAGCTCGTGCCGATCGATCCGCCGCCGAAGAGCACCAAGTCGATTGGCTGTAATGGGGTCGGTAGTGGAGAGGTATGCGCTGACTGATCGTAGGTAAGTAACGACAGTCGATAGTCGAGCCCCGTTACAGCGCGCGGAATTCGCTCCGCAAAGACCAACTTGAAGACTTCGGACGCGGCGAGCGTGCCGGCTGCGAGTGGCCCCATCGGCCACGACGAGGGACGTACGGGCTGAGGAGTTTGAAACGAGATTGACGCGGACCACGCCGTTGCGCCGACATACAGATCGGCATCCTCGGTACCTTCCCCGACGCGAATCCGAACCGTCGCTGCAGGCGGTTCCGGCGTCATTGGACGGAACGTGGTGCAGAGGCGACGCAACCCGGTCACGAAGGATCCGGACAGCATCCGGAGGGCTGGGGCGGACTCGATCTGCTCGTCACCCTCGACGACAACGTTGTCGAACAGGCGGGACACCAGCGTTGCAAGCTGGTAGATGATCATCTGCCCTGCCGCTGACTTCAGCGTCGGATCAGCTGCCGTAATCACCATTTGTGTTTGGGCCAGCATTCGCACGAGCTCGTGCTGCGCGGCGGGAAGGATCCCATCGAGAAACGAGATGCGTGGGTCGTCGCCGCCACTCATCGGCATACCTGAAAACGGCGATCAATCTCGGTACGTGACAGTGGAAACCATCCCTTTCCATGGATGAGTTGGTAGATCGCGCAGTCGGTAAGGCGAAGCGGATCTCGGGCAAAGTTAGGAACGACAATCGAGATCGCACCCTGGTGGGTGATCACCCCATTCGCGTCGTCACGTGCCGAGTGATAGGCGTCACGAGGATGGGAGTGAATGCGGCAAGAGAACAGCTCGCCGGGAGCGAGATGATCCGTCAGCGTGAAGTGGGCGCGTTCGGTCAGGTCAACGGCGACACCATCGGCAGTCTTGATGGGAATCTGCTCGGGGACGAACAGGCGGACAGCATCGACGACGTTCCGGTCGGTGACCGGTCGCCCGATCCAGAGCGCCGTTCCCTCGTTTCGGTCGAGGCCGCAGGCGTGGAGAAACGCATGACTGGTATCGAGAACGCGTTGTGGTACTCGATAGATGGTCGATAGCGGATCGGCTCTCATCGCCAGCTCCCTGATGCAAATTTGCCCGCTGCAAATCGAATGAGGTCGACCAGGCGGAAGTCTCCACGGCGCGCCTCCCACCGCTCGCCGGTCACCTGGGGTCGATGACTTTCGTGCAGGTAATAGGCGCGCGTACCGGTCACACAGAGAAACGGTCGTCCAAGGAGGCGATGATTCGGGAATTGGCCGCCGTCGCGGGTCAACCGATTGTCTGTACCAAGAAGTTCCCGCGTCACTGGATCCACCGCTTCGATCGCCGCCGGCTGGAAATCGTAGTTGACGAGATCGAGATGGAGTAAGCGCTCACGTAGCACGACCGTCGTGAAACGAAGGTAAAGATCGGGGTAGGCCCACTCCTCCAGCACGACGCGATCGGGAAAGAGGTCGGGTTCGGCGAGAGCCTCGTCCAGCTGCAGCCTCACGAGTCGCTTACTCAGCTCGGGATGCATGGCCGTCTCCCGGAGTCTGCTTCGCCCGGACCTTGAGCGTCGCTCCGGGAGTGACGCCGGCCTGTTCCAGGGTCAGGTTCGACTCGAGCGGGGTGACGCTGAGCACGAGAATATAGTCGCCAGAACCGTCAAGCCATCCTTTGCGAGCGAACTCCTTGACGGTGTGGTCGAGGGTATGGCCGACCGTCTGTTGTGGATGGAATTTGACGACTTCGGACTGCCCACTTGGCGCCTGGATCGTGATATCGGCGGAGGGTCCTTGAGCCTGAGCTGTTGCTGCCGACATATCCTCTGACATTGAGCATCTCCTTGCCGATGTGTAAGTCCGAGAGAACGGTGGACCGGAACAAGTCCATTTGCACCGTCTCTTCATACAGTGAAAGAACTGTATCACGTAACAACGAACGAATGCAAGGTGACGGCGCTGTCTAGCGAGTTGGGAGATTGTAGAGGTATTGTAGGCGTCCAGCCGGTGAAACGCCGTCACTCCGCCGGAGGATTCCAAGGTTAGCGAGCTTGGCGAGCCGTTCGTTGACGGCCGTGAGCCTGAGCCCCAGCTGCTGGGCGAGTTCGGTGGAGGTCACCGCCGATCCGGCCTGTTGAATGGCACCGAAGGTTTCGGCATCAGCCGGGTGCACCTGGCCGATGAGTCGAAGTGTACCGTCTGCTCGCGCGACCATGATTAGGTTTAGCTTCGTGAGTGCGTCGGCGAGATTCTCCTCGGTGTATTCCGTGAGATGGTCGATCACGAGGAAGCGATCTGGATAGTCAACAGAGAGACTGAGCTGGGTCTTGCCAAAGAACTCGCTGGCGAAGGACGTATCGAAAACTTCGACGCCATTGAGGTCGATGATCAATACGTCACCTGGTTGCAGTTGCTCGAGCAACTGGTTGACGTGATCTCGAACTTTGCGAGCTCGAGGGCGGGTCCACAGCTGTGTGCCAAACGGCTTAAGCTCGAAGGTTCGTTCCATGCTATTCACTGTAACAAATGAAGCAAGGCTGTCAAGATGAGATACGAGTTGGGAGATGGAGGGTGATCTGTACTCCAGGCATACGGGTTACTGGGATTGTCCGACCAGTTGGATTTTGTGGTGTGATCCGAAGAACGGCGGACCCGGAGCGAATCTGTAGCGTTCCGTGATACTTGTGCGTGAGTTCTGTGAGCCGGTACAACCCGTTCCCACGGGTTTGATCTTGGAACTGGGAGACACCGAGTTTCACTGAGCGGCGGAGCGCGATGCGATCAGTGGTGATTTCACCAAGAGCCGGATTGTTGCGAAGCGTCGCCGCAAGACCACTGCCATAATCGGCAATGGCGATCTCCAGTCGTCGATTTTGTCCCTGACCGTAGACATGCATGGTGAACAGACCACACGTATCAGTGCCATGCTCGAAAGTGTTCTGGGTCGCTTCTGAGACGGCGATAGCTGCGTCATAGGCCTCAGTGGTCCGATATCGGAGACGTAATCGGAGTACCTCGATCACCTTGTCTGCGACGAATTCAACAGCCTCGAGATTCTCGAGCCGCGTCAGTTCGATTAGCAGTTGGCTCTCGTAACGTTCTATTTCAGGGGGTTGGGAAAAGATGTCCTCATATCTTGGTTCAAAACGAACAAATTCTTGAACGAGAGAGATGAAGCCCATGCGCGCAAGGTAGCTGAGTACGCGATTGTCGTTCGTAAAAATGGACGGAGTGTATCCCAGTCGAGCGAGCGCGTGACACGCGGCAGCGATCTGGACCATGGCCGCCGCCGAAATGAAGCGCAAGCCGCAAAGATCAAACGCGCAGGGCACCCCGCCGAATGGGTTCTGATCTGCAAGGAGTTGATCGAAGGTGATTTCATTGAGCGTCTGATGCATTTCGATCCTGACGTGTATGGCCATCCAACGACTGCATAGCAGAAGTATTGATGCCTTTAGCGTCTGTTGCAATGGTGACAACTTAGCGAGGCGTCTCGAACTGATGTGGGTCTAGCTTCAGAACTCGTACAATGTAAGACGCTCGAGTCTTCTGCGCGCACACCCCATTATGCTTAGAACGCCAATCCAAAATTGGGGTGGGACTACCGAGCCAAGCGTACGGCAGCGTTCCGGCGCAGTTCGCCACTGAGTGCTTGACACGAACCGCCATGACAACCCATAGTTCAATGAACGGTGAATGATTTGGCGGGCTCGACAAAACTCGGAGGACAATATGGCGACGACCAGCTACGACGTGGAGAGCCTGCCACGACTCGCCCAACCGCTGAAGTCCCTGGGAGATGTAACGCGGTTGCAGATCGTCAGCTTGCTGATGGAGGGCGAGTACTGCAATTGCGAGCTCGGTGACGCGCTCGGATTGGCCCCCAACCTGATCTCGCACCATCTGGGTGTACTGCGGCGG
>CALAGB010000010.1 GCA_937891245.1 uncultured Thermomicrobiales bacterium
TCGGCAACACGCATTGTTACGGGTCGTCACACAGCTGGCGTAGAGGTACGCATTCTGGCGGCCGATCCTGCTGAATACGGCAACGCCCTCTTCCAGTGGACCGGCAGCCAGGCATTCGTCGCCGCGTTCGAGCAACAATTCGGCACCGGGACACCAGCGGCCACGGAAGAACGGGTCTTTGCGGCGCACCATCTGCAAATGATTCCGCCTGAGCTTCGTGAATCGCCTGAGTCGATCCAGCTGGCGCGCACCAACTCGCTTCCGCGCCTGATCGAGGTCCGGGACATTCGCGGTGATCTCCACCTGCACTCGGATTGGAGCGACGGGCACGGTACGATTCTGGAGATGGCGACGGCCGCCCGTGACCGCGGCTACGAGTACCTCAGCATTTCAGACCACTCGGGTGGACTCGCGATCGCTCATGGCGTCACGGTTGAACGCTTGCGGCAACAATGGGTCGAGATCGAACGCGTGAACGCCGAGGTGCCGGAGCTCCGCTTACTCAAGGCGAGCGAAGTCGAAGTGCATCTCGATGGGTCACTCGATTTTCCCGATGAGGTGCTAGCCGAACTCGATCTCGTCGTCGCCTCGCTCCACTCAGGGCTCAACCGTTCGACCGAGGAGTTGACTGAGCGCATCGTCAATGTGATGCGCAATCCGCATGTCGACATCATCGCCCACCCGACCGGACGGATCATCGAACGGCGACCAGGTGGCACGTACGATTGGGAGACCGTCTTCAAAGTGGCGGTGGAAACGGGGACGGCGCTCGAGATCAACGCCAATCCGGCGCGCCTCGATTTGCGTGATGAGGTGGCTCGTGAGGCCCGACGCGCCGGCGTGCTTCTCGTCGTTGACACTGACGCGCACGACGTGCGCTCGCTCGACCTCATGCGCTACGGGATCGGCGTTGCGCGGCGGGCGGGTGTCGAGGCGGACGGCGTACTCAACACGCGCCCGCTTCCTGAACTGCTCGATTGGTTACGCCGATAACCGGGGATCTCGTCCAGTCGAGAGAACTTCGCGCTCAACCAATTCGAATGAATCGGGACCAAGCAGCTCGACCACGGCGCGCGCGACGTCATCGCACCAGTCGACCCGCACTCCGGCCCGCAAGCGCCGCGCTGTGGCGCCGCATGCCAGGTGGATGACAACCTGATCATCACCCAGGAATTGATCGAAGAGATCGCGCACGCGGTGCATCGTCTGAATGTCGCTCTCGACATCGTTCGAGATCGGCAGGCGCAACTGCACCTCGCGTACCTTGATCGGCACCGGTTTTTCATCGCTGACCGCGGTCACGGCGCTCGCGACGAGCTGGATCCGGTCGTTGCGTGAATCGATCTTAGCGGTGACGCGCACGATCGAATCCTCGAACAGGAGATCGGCCTTGCTTTCGAAGAGTTCGGGGAAGAAAACCGCTTCGATCGATCCGGACTGATCTTCCAGCTGGCAGACCGCCATCGTCCGATTTGACTTGGTATTGAGTCGCCGCACGCCGGTGATGAGCACGATGGTGTCGATCTGTTGCCCGACCACCTCTTCGTCGATCTCGGAGAGTTGTACGTAGCCACGCTCCCGGATGAGCGGCATCAGGTCGCGCAGCGGGTGAGAACTGAGATAGAAGCCAAGCAACTCCTTCTCCCAGGCGAGCAACGTCTTCTGCGGCAATGTCACCTCGTTGACCGTCGTCGCGCTGATCGACGGGGTTTCGATTTGCAGCGAGGAGAACATGTCGACCTGCCCGCGCTTGCTCGCCTTCTGGCGCGCCTGAGCGGCGGCGATGCCGGATTCGAGCAGTTCGAGCAGTGTGCCGCGGCTCCCGAGCGTGTCGAGCGCCCCGCACTTGATCAAGCTCTCGGCGACACGTCGATTCACCTGCGACCAGTCGACTTCATCGCAGAACTGATCGAACGTCGCGAAGCGCTTCTCCGGCAGGCTGTCGCGCGCTTCGATGATCGCACGCACCGCTGATTCGCCGACATTCTTGACGGTGGAGAGTCCAAAGCGAATCGCTTCGCGTCCGTCGTCCAGATCCTCGACGGTGAAGTCAACCTGGCTACGATTGATGTCCGGCGGCAGAACGGCGATTCCGAGCTTGGCGCACTCGGCGGCAGCGGCGGCGACGCGGGCCGCCGTTCCCGATGGATGGCTCGGTGCCAGGCGGAACACCGCCGTCATGTATTCAGCCGGGTAATTTGATTTCAGATAGGCGGTTTGGTACGAAATCGTGCCATAGCAGGTCGCGTGAGCCTTATTGAAGGCGTAGCCGGCGAACGGCTCAATCAGGTTGAAAATCGTTTCGGCGTCTTGCTTGCTGTACCCCTTTTCGCCGGCCCCCGAGATAAATCGCTGGCGCTCGGCAGCCATCTTTTCGGCGATCTTTTTGCCCATCGCCTTGCGCATGATATCCGCTTCACCAAGCGTGTACCCGGCGAACTTCTGGGCGATCAGCAGCACCTGATCCTGATAGACGATGACGCCATACGTTTCGTCGAGCAGTTCAGCCAGGTCGGGATGCGGATAAACCGGTGGCTCGATGCCATGTTTGGCACGGCAGTAAGTTGGGATATGTTGCATCGGCCCCGGGCGGTAGAGGGCGACCATCGCCGAGAGTTCGGCAACCGTGCCGGGGCGCAATTCGCGAATGTAGCGCCGCATGCCGGCGCTTTCCAGCTGGAAGACGCCAAACGTCTCACCATTGGAGAGCATCTCAAACGTCTTGGTGTCGTCCTGTGGCAACGTCTTCGGATCGAGTTCCACACCCCGACGCTCGCGGATGATCTCGACTGCCTCACCGAGAATCGTGAGATTCGCGAGGCCGAGGAAGTCCATCTTGAGAAGCCCGATTTCGGCGACGTTTTCCATCGTGAACTGGGTCGTCGGCAGGGCGCCTTCTTCCTGCCGCGCCGGTCGCTGTAACGGCAGGTGATCGACGAGCGGATCGGCCGAAATAACGACGCCAGCGGCATGCGTGCCGGCATGGCGCGAAATGCCCTCAAGCTTCTTGGCGCGGTCGATCAGCTCGCGTGCGCGGGAATCCTCATCGTACGTCTTTCGCAACTCGGCGCTTTCGGCCAGCGCTTTATCGATGGTGATATTGAGCGCCTGCGGGATGAGGCGTGCGATGCGGTCGACATCGCCGTAAGCCCATCCCATCGCGCGACCGACATCACGGAGCGAAGCCTTGGCGCCCATCGTTCCGAAGGTGATGATCTGCGCCACCCGGTCGTGTCCGTACTTTTTGGCAACGTAGTCGATGACCTCACCACGCCGGTTATCGGCGAAGTCCATGTCGATATCCGGCATTTCACGACGTTCGAGATTGAGGAAACGCTCGAAGACGAGACGGTTCGCCAGCGGATCGATGTCGGTGATCTCCAGGCAGTAGAGCACGATGCTGGCGGCGGCACTGCCGCGCACGCCGAACGGGATGCGATTGCGGCGTGCGAACTGGGCAAAGTCGCGCACGATCAGCATGTAGCTAGAAAAGCCGGTGTTCTCGATAACGTGAAGCTCGTACTCAAGTCGGCGGCGAACTTCATCGGTCAATTCAGGGTAGCGCATCTTGACGCCCTGCCAGCAGAGGTTGACCAGGTGTTCGTGCGCGGTGACGTTGTCGGGAATGCCGGGGTCGGGCAGGTGCAGCCGTCCGAATTCAAGATCGACGTTACAGCGTTCGGCTATAGCGATCGTATTCTCCAGCGCCTCCGGGATGTCGCCGAAGATGTCCCACATCTGGTCCGGACTCTTGAAGTACAGCTGGTCCGACTCCATGCGCATGCGCTTCGGATCATCAAGCGTTGTATTGGTCTGGACGCAGACGAGGAGTTCCTGCGCACCGGCGTCATCACGGTTCACATAGTGCACGTCATTGGTGGCGACGAGCGGCAAATCGAGCTTACGCGCCAGTTCGATGATTTGCGGGTTCGTCCGTCGCTGCCCCTCGATGCCGTGATCCTGAATCTCCATATAGAAGTTCTTGGTGCCGAAGATATCGCGCAGGGTGCCTGCCAGCCGCTCCGCCTCTTCGTCTTTGCCATTAAGGAAGTTGTTGGCGACGGGACCGCCGAGGCAGGCAGACGTGGCGATAACGCCGTCGCGCAGCTCATTGAGCATGTCGAGATCGACTCGCGGTTTGTAATAGAAGCCGTCGAGGCTGGCGCGACTGGCAAGTTTCAGCAGGTTGCCATAGCCCCGCTCATTCTCGGCGAGCAGGAGCAAGTGATAGGAGCTCTTATCACGGTCGGAAATGGTATGCGGCGCCAGGTACGCCTCGATGCCGAGGATCGGGTGAAGATCGTTCGCTCGCGCGGCCTTGTACCAGTCGACGACGCCATACATGACGCCGTGATCGGTAACCGCCAGATGCTGCATGCCGTATTCGCGGGCGCGCGCCATGTAATCGACGATACGACCCATGCCGTCGAGCAGCGAAAACTCCGTATGCAGGTGCAGATGAGCGAACTGACGCACGATGCATCACCCCTTCCTATTCGCGCTTAGATTGTCCCCAAGGCGCGCTCACGGCGACACGGTCGATTGTACGAACAGTTTGCCATGTGGCGTTCGGTCAGGTGCGCTCGCGCCGCCCAACGCTCGCCGCGCCTGAGGCCGACGTCGATTCGCCCTCACGTCGAATGCGTTGACAGTCACGCGCCTGCGCAGGCGAGCCGCTTAGTCGGCCGCGATGAAATCCGGCGCCCCGCCTGGGCCAGACGGAAAGCCGAGCGCCGCCAAACGCGCCTGCTTGACGACCAGTTCGAGCATCTGCCGAACGTCGCTCCGCACCGCTTCCGGAATCTCCTGGCTCTGGAGTAGGCGGAAGACCTCGGTGAGCACCGGTTCTTCAGCCAGTAGGCTCTCGACGCGCTGCGGCATGAAGCCGGCCGCCGCCAGCAGATTATCTCGCTCGGCGGGCACGAGGCCGAGCGCCTCGGCGAACTTGACGACCGCGTCACGCGTCGGCGTGCGGTGGCCACTCTCAAGCCGGCTCACGTAGCTGTGGTCGAAACCGGACAGCTCAGCCAGGCGACTCTGCGACATCCGCACAACCTCACGGTACTGCTTGAGAA
>CALAGB010000011.1 GCA_937891245.1 uncultured Thermomicrobiales bacterium
GACGATCAGGACCCAACCTGGATAAATCACTCCCGCCTTGGTGAAGCGGCGGCCATCGGGCATCAGTCGCCCGGCATTGGCTGACACGAGTCGCGAGTACTGTTCGCCGTCCCCGTAATATCGCTCCGCAATGGCCCAGAGCGTATCTCCCGGCTGGACGACGTACTCAGTGTCCGCACCTGTCCGGCTGTCCGGAGATTCTGTCGACTGGGTTATTGAACTGGCCAGTGTCGCCTGAGTGGCTGACGCGTGCATCTGAGTTGGAGAACTGGGAGCGGGGGCCGCTG
Organism: uncultured Thermomicrobiales bacterium; assembly: GCA_937891245.1. Classification (GTDB taxonomy): domain Bacteria; phylum Chloroflexota; class Chloroflexia; order Thermomicrobiales; family Thermomicrobiaceae; genus CALAGB01. The sequence continues at coordinate 288 of CALAGB010000011.1, forward strand.
CGGTTGATTGGCTGACGAAATTCGCTACAAAGAGCGCGACAACCGCGCTGTCGACGAGGTGCCGGACGACGGATGGTGTGATGCGGTCAGATACCGCTTGCAACTGCCCAATCCAGGCAACGCCATGAGCGAACGTGACAGCACCCGTGATGAGCAGCCGAAGGAATAGCGAGATCGTGATCCAGCACCAGAGCAGCCACGCGACCGTCGACAGCATGTAGGCAAACAGCGCGAGCGATAGGTCGTCTCCTCGGAGCGTGTCCAATATGCTGATCCACGTCGGTGTCGCCGCAGGCAGATGTGGTGGCCCAGCGAGCAACTCAAGAGCCACGGCGCCGAGTGCCAGGCTCATGATCAGTCCAAGCAGCGGCACCAGTCGCGTGCCGCGTCGTGGCGATTCCTTCAGGTCAACCACCCTGGCCACGAACTGGATCCTCCTTGCTACGGTTCGGTCAGGAGTGACTGAGCTTCCTGAACCCGGTAGCTCGTCGTGAAGGCATGCTGGATCGAAGGCAAGGGTTGTGGCGCACCCCCATTGACGCGGTACTCGGCCGCGAACTCCACCGTCAACTCAACAGGAAAACCTGCTGGGATGCGGAGGGAAGAGTATTCATAGGTGTGCCGGATATCCGATTCAGCTGGGTAGGGTTGGCCGAGAGAGTGGCTGTTGAGCGTCGTCCCGTCGCCAAACTGCCACACATATTGAATCGGCACAACGCGCACCGAGACCGTTACTCCGCTGAGAGTCACACTGTCACCGAAGGCATTTCCATCATAGCCCTGAACCCAGAACCAGCTTGACATCCCAGACAGACCGAGCGATGGATTCACCTCGATCTGCAGATCCGGCAGCGCAACGTGACGCAGCAAGTCAAGCGCAACTTGCCTGGGATCGAATGTTGGCGTGGTCGCGGCGACCTGATTTGTGCCCGGAGTTCCCAGGTGCACGGCTCCAGGTGGCATCCAGACGAGGCCACCGTAGTTTCCGTCCACCAGGAGCAAGTACGGACTTTCGTTCGGATGCTGCGCGGCCGCAGCGCGATCCCACGGTGCAGGCCAATCGGCAACTGGAGTCACCTGGGGAACGATCTCAATCATGTGCCCATCAGGAGTTATCTCGTGGATGCCGGCCCAGTCGCTCCAGGTACGGCCAGATGCTGCGTCCGTGGAGGCACCCGATGAAGATGCGGACGCCATTTCGTTCGGTGCAGCAGCGCCGGTCGTCTCTGATGATCCTGTGCCGCCGGACACGGTCTGCTGCGATGTGATCCGCACCCAGACGCCATCCTGACGGGACGTCACATTGACGGTGACCGATGGGCTCGTGCCACCGGGGCGAAAAACGCCCGGAGGTGGTCCGTCCGCCAACACACTGCCGGGCCCAGCCAATAGACCAACGAGAAGCGTGAGGATCGCGATCGAGGTGCAGCGCATCCACAACGGTGCCGTTCGCATGGCGTGATCCTATCGAGTGACCTGGCTACTGCTGACGACTTTCCAGGAACCGTCGACGAGTTCGAACTGGAAGGCAACGTCCTCCGTCTCTCCGGCACCCGGCGACTGCAACGGGCGTTTGGTTGTCGCATCAATGGTGTAGCTCTTGTTGACGTAGTGATCCTCGACACCGGCCGTCGACGGGCCCAGCAGCACGATCTCGTAGTGGTGCTCGACCACGATCTTCACCGCCTGATTCTGGGAGCGCAGTTCGTCGATCTGCTGGCGTCGCCCGTCCAGTTCGGTTCCGCTCATGACCTCACCGAGGTGGCTGGAATCGAGCGTGTAAAGCGCATTCGCGTACACATCCCAGTAATGTAGGTAGGCGCGCTCCACCGCTTGAGCGGTCCCTGGTGGTGCCGGGGTCGCGCCGGGTGCCACCACGACTGGGACAGGGCTGGCCGTCGGCGTGGCTGAATGCGTCGCGGTCGGCGATGCAGCGGGCACGATTGCTGTTGTCGGTGTCGTCGTGGTCGATGGTTGATCTCCTGCTGTCGCCGACGTTGATCCCGTCGGCAGCTGTGCAGTGGAATTTGTGGGTACCGGTGAGATGCCGACGCTCGGTTGGAGTTTCCGGCTCGCGAAGATTCCCGCGCCAACCGCGATCACGATGATGGCGACGAGTGACAGCCCGATGAGCCACCAGCGTTGTACTGGCATCCCGCTGTCGTTATGCTGCGGTCTCCGTCGTTCGTTTGGATCCACGTCGTTCCCTCTGTCACTCACGGCGCTTGACCGGTGATGCCATGACGCGGTCGGGCCTCGGCGGTCGCGCTCATCCGCATCGTGCTGATGCCGACCAGCCGCACAAACGCCGTTGGCATCGAGCGCGTCAGCTGGACGTCAATCTGACCGGACTGGACATCGACCTTCGCCGTGAACGTGCTCCCCTGGCTAGACAAGTAATCGATGGCTGCCGCGTGCGCGGCGTTCTGGTCCAGCACCACTGTCGCTCCTCTGCTTGACCGATAGATCTGCTGATCGATCTGCATCGCACCGGCACGCGCGGCCCCGTCCGCGTCGTTCTGCAGTTCGCGTCGCTCGGCGAACGCGATTCCTCCGTCGATTGCCAGCCCAATGATCGAGAGAAACAGTGGCAGCATCAGCGCGACCCAAATCAAGATTTGACCTTGTCGCCTCTGACGACCGAGCAGATGCAAGCACGATCTCATCTCCGTCACCTCGTGGGCCACTGGCTTCGATACAGGTCGATCCGCTCGGCATGTGTGCTCGCGACGCCAATCCGGAGCCATCCAAGCAGCGGCAAGTCACCCAAGGTCACCTGATAGCGTGCCGTGGCAACGACCGACCCTCCTCGTGAAAAACTGCCTGGATCGACCGAAAGACCCAGCGATCCATTGGTCAGGTGGTAACCGGCCGCGACTTGCTGACCGCGGTCAAGACCACGATTGATCGCGCCCGTTGGCGTGTCGGCCAACACGGCGGTGCGCGCCGCCTCTCGTGCGGCACCGCTGACACCCATTTGCGCCTGAATCACCCGACCAACACCGACCACCGCGGTTGCCAAGAGCAGCAGGATGGGAAGTACGAGCGCCAGTTCGACCAGCGCCTGCCCGCGTGAACGAGTTGCGGCGCGACTAATGCGTCGGGCCAACACTGAACTGCTCCTTCGTCATGTTCGCTCGCGCTGAGAGCGGCAAGGACGCACCGGTGACCCAGGGAATCAGCATGGGCAGGTGTCCGTGGACCGTGATCGAAACGCTGTCGGCGCTCTCAGCCGCCTGCACCGATATATTTCGGGCATTGCCACCAAGCCCCGCTTGCAGGATGGAATCGCTCCGCTCGACGCCATCCGCAAGGCTGCCGTCCTCAGCCGCGGCCACTCGCGCGCCTTCTTGAGCGGCGCCGGTGGCCACGTTCTCAGCGTGCTCGTAGAGCGCGAATTGGATAACGCCGAGTGCCACGGTCAGAAGCAATGGGAACGCCAATGCCGCCTCGACGAGCGATTGTCCTCGCTGGGATCGCCGCTCCCCGGTCTTTCGGATGACACTGCACCTCAGCGCAGTCATTGTCCGACTCCCTGGATGTGGCTCAGGATGTTCTGAAACAGTTGGGAGATCCCGCCGCCAAGGGCTTGGACCGCGGCGATGGCGACAAGTGCAATTAGGGCGACCACGATCGCGTATTCCACCATCGCCTGACCCGATAGCTCGGACCGCTGACGGTGCGTGAACCGGGCAATCCAACACGTCATCGGAAGATGGCTGAGCTTTTTGATGTGTGATCTGACGGCTTGCATCATTTTGATTTCTCCTGTTGAGTCACTGATCAACCGCCGAGGTGCATCAGTTCGACTGCAGCTGGGACGAGCAACACGACGAAGAGCACCGGCAGGATGAAGAGCGCGACCGGAAGCACCATGCGGACG
>CALAGB010000012.1 GCA_937891245.1 uncultured Thermomicrobiales bacterium
GGTGGTCGATCGCGAGCGCGGATTCATGACCGGTGGCGCGGACCTGCGTCGCATCTCCTACGCTATCGGTTGGTGATAGGGGCGGCCGTGCTCGCTCGCGGGTACGGCCGCACTCCGACCGGGGCGGCCGAGCACAACGGCGTGCTCGGCCGCCCCGGTCCCATCAATCGTTTCAATCCAACTGGTAGAGCCGTCGCGTATTCCCCGAAAGAATCAGCTCAGCGGCCTCAAACGCCTCGTCTTCCGACAGCATCCCCTCGGCCATGATGTCTGCTAACGCTCCCGCCAACGCCTGCTTGCCGAGTTTGGCGCTCGTGTAGTTGATCTCCGGCAGACTGAAGCCGTCCGACCCGTAGACGACCTTGCTGAGCGGCGCGAGTTCGAGCACCTCACGGAAAATGCGGCGGGCGGCGTGTCCCGCAAACGGTACGCCCTCGCTGACATCGCAGTAGACCCGCAGCAGCACATTGGCAATATAGGCCGCTTCCCCATGAAACGGATAGCCGGTATGAACCAGGAGCACCCGACACGCCCGGAATGTCGGGAAACGCAGAAGATCCATGAGATAGGCGGGACGACATAAGACGAGGTTCACCTCGAAGTCGCCCATACCGGTATGAACCTGCATCGGCACATCATGCTCCATGGCGAGTTCCATCGCCCGGCAGAAAAGGTGGTCGCGCAGTTTCTTCATGCTTCCGCCGCCCAGTCCGCGTCGAATCGCGTCGAGCGCCTGATAACCCTGGTCGGCGGTGCGACTCAGTGGCGAGATATCCAGGCCGGTCCGGTAGGCGATGATCGACTTGAGCCCCCGATAGCCGCCGTGGGTTAACGCATGGCTGATCGTATCGTCATAGCGACGCCGGAATTCGGACCAGCCGATCTCTTCCTTGAGCAGGTCGGCGATAAGCGGCTCGATGCGAAAGATCGGCGCGACTTCAATCGGCAACTCCGCCTTCACCGCGCGTTTATCGAGAACCGGAACCGGCATGCCAAAGTCGAACATCACGGTCGTCAACTGCGCATCGGCGTAGAGCCGGCCGACGTACTCTGTGTAGCCTGCCGCGACCGCATGATTGCGCGCGGCGACCACCGCCTCGACGGTCGGTTCGACCTGGAAGAAGATCGCCAGGTCTTTCACCATCCGGCGAAAATAGAGCGTGTCGCGTTTCACGCGCTGCAACTCGGCCAGGACCGTGTCGGTAACGTCGACGCCCCCTTCTTCCATATAACGCGGCGAACCTCCGCCGAAGGCGGTCAGATTGGTGAACTCCTCCGGCGTCACCGATCCGCGATTGAGAAACGGGTGGCAATGGACATCGACGACGGGCAAGGCGGATAGATCGAGCATGGCTACATCCCTTCGAGATAGGTGGCGCGTTCCCACGGGGGGACATGTTGTTCAAACCGCGCGGCGCTCAGATGCCCGCTCTCTCGCTGAAATGGGCACCGGGATCAAGCGAGCGACGAAGTCCGTCGAGACCGGCGGCAAGAACGCCGGTCAAGAACAGATAGGACTGGCAGGTATTATCGCTGACGCGAAGCTCGCTTCGCCGTCGATTAAGGTGCTGAGGTTTCGGATGACTCGAAGTTCTCAGGCGCGCTAGACGATCCCGGCCACGGCGATCTGTTTGGATCCTTGTCGGCGCGATCCGTGGCCGGTTCGATCCCCTGGATCAGCCCGGGACCATGGATGTTGCCTGCGATTTCATCTTTGATGAATCGATCATCACGCAAACCGAAGTGGCGAGAATGGCTCAAGATTGACGGCCACGGGATCGCCGGTGAGAAGATCCGCGACTGCCACGCCCGAGTAGGGTCCGAGTTGCAAACCACTGGGACCATGGCCGGTTGCCAGATAGAGATTCTCGAATCCCGGGGCGAGGCCAAGGATCGGGCGATCATCGGGACTTGCCGGGCGGAATCCAATGCGGATTTCGACGAGCGTTGTCGTACTCAGCCCCGGCGCGACGCGCAACGCTTCGCCCAACACCTCATGAATACCGCCGGCCGTCATCCGGTAGTCAAATCCCGAGTCGCGCTCGCGCGTGGCACCCACCACAACTCGATCCTGCGGGAACGTCACCATGTAGTGCGAGTGAAAGCCGGTGATGATCGGCCAGTTTGTTGTTTCGGCGCCCGGTATTGCCAGATGCAATATCTGGCCGCGCTGTGGATAGACCGGCAGGTTGAAGCCGAGTTCCCGCGAGAGGTCTGGCGACCAGGCGCCGCCGGAGATGATCACCTGATCACAAGGGATGCGTTCTCCGTCGACGATGACGCCGCTTACTCTGGCCCCATCGGAAACGATTTGGGCGGTACCCTTGACGACCCTCAGTCCGTGGCGCTGGGCGGCGCGCTGGAGCGACGCGCGCATCAAACGCCCATCCATGCGTGAGGCGCCGGAAATGAACAGCGCGGACTGGATCGCAGCCAGCGGGGGGAAGAGTCGCTGCGCGTCCGCGGAGGTGAGGTCGGAAATTTCATCGATACCGTGGATACCCTGCTTAACCCGCTCAGTCAGCGATTGCTTGACCTGCGTAAGCTCGCTCGCTTCTTCGTCGTTCACCGCGACGAAGACTTCACCGACCGTGGCAAAACCAGTATCTGTCTCACCATCCTCGGTCAGTTGTGCAACCAGATCCGGGTAGTAGCGCACGGCCTCGGCTGAAAGCTCGATCGAAGGGGGTGACTGACGGAAGACAGCGGACTGCGAAATGATCCCGGCGCCTGCCGCGGTCGCATGCCCTTCATGTCCTCGATCGACGAGTGTTACGTTCAATCCGCGGCGGGCGAGACGATAGGCCGCACTCGAACCGACGATGCCCCCACCGATCACGACGATATTGTCCATTTGCAACCCTTCATGTCTCATCTCCGTGCCCCCATATTCGCCAAGGTTGGTCGTACGAGGGCAGCGTACCGTGTGTTTAATCTCGCTGTAGGCGCATCCGTTGCGATGGCGAGTAGCTCCAAATGGGCAAGCCGGCGATGCGCCGGCCGGCTCATGATTGCGATAACTGCTGATCGAGTGCGGCCACCGCGATGAGCGGAATCGGGCGAATCGGTGGTCGCGCGGTCATCAATCCGACCGATTCCACTGAAACGCCGGTTTGATGCGCCACATAGGCACTCACGAGCGGGCCGCATATGTGAGCCTGGCTCTCGCCCATACCGCAGCGCGTACGACGCTTTATATCGTTGAATGAGCGCGCACCGAGGCTGATGGCGAGATCGATGTCGGCCGCGCGAACTCCTTCTTCCGGACAGAGAAGCGTATCCGGCGTAATCGTGCTGGAGAGTTCGGATTCCATCGCCGAATACGTATTGATCTGGCACGACGAAAGTCGCAGCGCATCAATCGTGGCCTTCTCGCGTTCCAGCGCCTCGGTAAATTCGGCGGCGGAAATGGCGCCGAGATCGTGCGCAACGGAGAGACCGGCAAGCCGGCCGCTGGCGATCGAAATCTCGTGCCCGGCATAGCCGGCGACTCGACCGGCGACGTAAACGCCGTCGCGTGAGGTGCGCATTTCTCCGTCGTGGCGGACGTGCCAGCCGCCGGAGTCGACGTTGTATTCCACGGCACAGCCAACCATCTGCGCCAGCTCTACGGCGGCACAGAATCCGGCATGCAGGCAAAGGAGGTCGCAGGTGATCCGCTCCGTCGCATCCGGATCGTGTTGCCCGTTCGGGCGAAGTTGCGTCACGACCGCCTCTGTGATTCCAGCGTCGCCCTGTGCCGAGAGGATCGTGCTCTGACAATAAATCGGGACCCCACGGCGGCGCAGCTCCTCCTCGGGGTTGTTCATATCGGAGGTGGGTGTGGAATCGGCGAACTTGCGGACGAGTTCGACAGGGGCGACACTGGGCCGAGCCTCCACAAGGGCGGCGACTTCGCCGCCATTCTCGAGGACTTCGTTGGCCGCGAGGAGGAGGAACGGCCCGGTGCCGGCGATGAGAACGTGCTTCCCGGCGAGTCCTCCGGGTTGCCGCGCAAGCCCGCACACTTCCCCGATGTTCACGACGCCTGGTAGCGTCCATCCGGGAAATGCAACGGCCCGCTCATGGCCACCGGTCGCGACGACCACAGCGGTCGCCGCGAGTGACTCCGCACGCTCATCCGCGTAGAGTGCGACCTGGTTATCAGGAAACAGACCCCAGGCGAGCGTATGGGGACGAAACGAGATCGACGGCGGCATATCGGCAGAATGCGCCTCGGACGTGTCATGTTCATCGATGACGGTCGCGGCCAGCCCGTACCGTGCAACGGTGATCCCGGCAGCGACTCCGGCCGGCCCCGCGCCGATGATGACAACCTTCGTGCCATCGCCCATGTCGTTCACCATCTTTCTCGGTAACGGAGATGCGTCGGTGCACCTCCCTCATCATGGCGGCCATCTCCGCCGGCCTGGCTCCGATGACTCAGCTGCAAAAGCGTGTGATGCGGTTGGACAGACCGCGTTCCACCAGGCAGCCGAGACGTTATTGTGATCATCAACGAGCACCGGCGTGCTCGCGGATCCCCTGCGGCGAGGCCACGACTCACGCCTCTGCCATTTGCAGGGCGCGGAACGCCTCGAGCGGGAATGCGTATCGACCTTCCAGGAAACGGTCGACCGAGAAGTTGTCAATCGGGATCGATGTTCCTCCGGTAATGACGAGTTCGGTGATGAGCTTGCCGGTGATCTGGCCGAGGCTGAATCCGCTGTGCCCCGTCGCGATCAGAAAACCGGTTACCGCATCGGTCGCACCGAGAATGGGAAGACCATCGATCGCCCAGGGGCGGAAGCCCGACCAGCAGCGGATCATCTTCGCAGTGCTGAGCGCCGGGACGATGCGGATCGCGCGGGCGATCTTATCCGCGATCGTTTCGAGCCGGGTCGTCGGGTCGAGACCGGCAAATTCATACACCGCTCCGATGAGGATTGGCCCCGCCCGGTTCGGCTTGAGCGATCCGAGCGGCTGGTTAATCAGCCCCGGCAGCGGTTCCGTCGTGACGACCTGCCCCCGGCAGGGGACGATCGGGACTTCCACCCCAACCATCCGGCCGATCTCGGCCGCGCCGATTCCCGCCGCGTTGACGACCCAGTCGCAGCCGATCGTCCCTTGATCGGTGACGACCTCCCGCACACGTCCGGCAGCGACGGTGATGCCGGTAACGGTGTGATACGGCAGGATCGTCGCACCGAGCCGCGTGGCTGCGTCGGCGTAGCCAAAGGTCAGCCGGAAGGGATCGAGATGCCCATCCTGATGACAGATCACACCGCCCGCGATCTCCGGCGAAACGTTCGGTTCAAGCTCGCGCACCTCCTCGGGGGTCAGGACTTGCGCGCGGATTCCCGGAACGGCGAGGAGTCGCTGCACATACTTCCGGGCGGCCGGAAGCTCATGCTCATGCTCAATAATTTCGAAGACTTGATTGCCTTGCTCGTATTCGAGGTCACATTGAAGCTCTTCGGCCAAACCGGCGTAGAGTTCAACGCTGGCGAAGCTGAGCGCCGTATATTCGAGCGGCATGTTGCCGAGCACGCTCGTCAGGGCGAAGGTTGCCCCCGACGTGCCCGAACAGATAAACCCCTTGTCGACGACGACGACGTGGATTCCCGCTTTCGCGAGATGGTAGGCGATCGACGTTCCCCGCACCCCCGCACCGATGACGACGACATCCGCTGTCGCGATAGGCATTCGTTCCCCCTCCTTCCCCTGCTTGGCTCCCCCAACTCAGCGGTGCTGGGATGTCAATCGAGCCAGCGCGTCCTCGACGAAGCGCTCCATCGATGGCTCCAGGATCGCCCCAATGTCCGCGGCTATCAGCTCGGCCGCACGCTCTCCGTCATCGTTCAACAATGCGTCGACGATGCGACGATGATCTTCCACCCCTTTACGTGACCAGCCATGGTCGGCCACCTCTTCACTCAGGAAGAGCGCGTTATGGATGCGGATGACATGATCGAACAGCTCCGCCACGATGTTTATCATGTGGGTGTTGTTGCTGCACGCGATCAAATAGCGGTGGAACTCAAGGCCGGCCGTTGAGAATCGCTTGCGATCGTGTTGATCGTGCGCGTCCTGGAATTCGGTCATCAGCCGGTCGAGCGTCGCGAAGTTTTCGTCGGTGAGCGTCGGCGCGACTGTGCGCAGCGACGGCGGCTCGAGCATGAGCCGAACCTGATAAATCTCGTGTAGAAACTCCGGCGGCAAGGCGGCGACGCAGCTGTGACGTCCCGGTAGGGGAACGATGAGATGTTCGCTCGTCAGGCGGGCGAACGCCTGGCGCACGGGCGTCTTGCTGGTGCCAAGGCTTGCCGCGATCCGGATTTCCGAGAGCGGTTCCCCGGGTGCCAGGTCGAGTTCCAGAATGGCCCGCTTCAATTCATGGTAGCAGTCGTCGACAAGCGTATGGGATGCCAGAGGATTGAGCACCAACGCACTGAGACCTTTCACGCTGTGGCCCGAATCACGCGACGCGTCACGCTGTTGTGGCATGAGGATACCAGATCCACGATCCTGTATAAAAAATACAGGATCTCGATACCTGGGTCAAGCATAGCGCTCACCGTCGATCTCGCGCATTGCAGGTTCTCGATGCTTGACCATGGCATTTGGGCGCTGCTACGATCGACTCACCGAGTCAATTTTCGCGTCATGGCAGAGATTTGTCAGGGGAGGCGGTATGGTCGAGACGGCAACGAGTCCGACACGCACGTCGATTTATGATCAGCTCGGCGTACGCACGATCATCAACGCCAGCGGCGCCACGACGGCGGTCAGCGGGACGCTGATGTCGCCGGAGGTCGCCGCGGCGATGGTCGAGGCGGCCAAGGCGTTCGTCGTACTCGATGAGTTGAACGCGAAGGTCGGCGAAAAAATCGCGCAGGTGACCGGCGCCGAGGCCGGGTACGTGACCTGTGGTTCGGCGGCGGCCATGGCGATCGCGGCGGCGGCTTGCATTGCCGGCTCCGATCCGGCGCGGATCCGCCAACTGCCGGACAGCGGCGGCATGCCGAACGAGATCGTCATCCATCGCGTTCATCGCATCGGTTACGATCAGATGTTTCGCGCCGGTGGCGGCAGATTGGTCGAGATCGGTCTGCCGGCGCTCACCGAGCGTTGGGAATTGGAAGCGGCAATCTGCGAGCGGACGGCGGCCGTCGCTTACATTGATTCACCGGCGACCGGTGCCAACGCGCTCGATTTCCATACCGTGGTCGAGATCGCCCACCGCCACAACCTGCCGGTCATCGTCGATGCTGCCTCGACCTTGCCGCCGATCAGTCATCTGACGCGCTGGATCGCCTGGGGCGCCGACCTGGTGATCTATAGCGGCGGCAAAGGGATACGCGGACCACAGGACTCCGGCATACTGGCCGGCCGCAAGGATCTAATTCAGGCGGCCGTGCTCAACGGCAATCCGCATCGGGGCATTGGGCGCGGTATGAAGGTGAGTAAGGAGGCGATGGTCGGGTTGGCCGTCGCCATCGATCAGTTCTTGGCGCGCGATCACGACCGAGATTTCGCGGAGCATCGCAAGCAAGCGGACGTCATGCTCGCCGGGCTCCAAGAGCGACGTGATTTGCGCTGCGAACTGATGGCCGATCCCGAAGCGCACCCGGCCCCGATCGTCTCTGTCTACCCGCTCGACGGGCGTTGGGAACCGCAGGCACTTCTCCACGCGCTCCAGCACGGGACACCGGGGATCTACGCCAAGGTCGAGCACGGTGGCCTGACGCTCAACACGCACTGCCTGCAGCGCGGCGAGCCGGAGCAGATCGTCGACCGCATCAATGCGGTACTCGACGGCATCGTGTGACCGATTGACGAAGATCGTGTTCATCGTGGAGGAAGAGGAAACTCTTCCTCCACGGACGACCCGCGACGGTGCGTCAAACGTTGCGCAGGTGCGGATCGAGCGCGTCGCGAATCCAGTCGCCGATCATGTTGATCGAGAGCACGGTCAGCATGATCGCGACACCCGGAATCGTCGCCAGCCACCAGGCGGTGCCGACGTACTGGCGCCCATCGGCCAGCATCGCACCCCAGTCGGAGACGGTACTGCCGACGCCCAAACCGAGGAACGACAGACCCGCTTCGGCGATGATTGCCGCCGCCACGCCGAACGTCGCATAGACGATGACCGGTGTAATGACGTTCGGCAGGATGTGTTTGAGCAAGAGCTGCATATCTCGGACGCCGATGGCGCGGGCTGCGATGACGTACTCCTGCGCCTTGGACGAGAGCACCGAACCGCGGATGAGGCGAGCGTACGGGACCCAGCTGGCGACTGCCAGGACCACAATGACGTTGAACAGACCGCCTCCGACGGCCGCGACAATGGCGATGGCCAACAAGAAGAAGGGGAAGGCCAGGAAGACGTCCCCCACGCGCATGATGAGCGAATCGGCCCAGCGCCCGTAATACCCGGAAACCAGCCCGAGGATCGTTCCGAAACCGGCGCCGATGGCGACCGCTGTGAGGCCGACGATGAGCGAGATGCGCGCGCCGTAGATGATGCGCGAGAGGATGTCGCGTCCAAGCTGATCGGTACCGAGGATATGCTTGCTCGAGCCGTGAATCGTCTGATCCGTTCCAAAGCGCGGGCAACTCGTGAAGACCGGGCATTGCAGGCGCGCCACGATCTCGCCATGGTTCGGGTCGGCCGGTGCGAGCACGGGAGCAAATACGGCAGCAACGGCGACGATGATGAGAATCAGCGCACCAATCGAACCGAGCCGGTTGTTCCAGAGCATCTGCAAGGCCCGCCGCCGGTTCGAGCGTCGCTCCTTGATCGTGGCCAGGGTGATCTCCGCGCGCTCTGCTGCGCGTGCCTGGGCCGTCGTGGCGGGTTGACCGCTTTCAGCATTCATATAGAAGCGTCCTTTAGATAAGCCGTACACGTGGATCAAGCTGGGCGTAAAGCAGATCGACGATGAGATTGATCAACACGAACGTCGCGGCGATGATGAAGACCGTCGCCTGGACGACCGGAAAGTCGCGCGATTCGATCGAGCTGACCAGCAGCTGCCCGACCCCGTTCCACTCAAAAATCTGTTCCGTGATGATCGCGCCGCCAAGCAATCGTCCGAAATCGAGACCGATGACCGTCACCAGCGGGATCGCGGCGTTCTTCAGGGCGTGCCCGAGCACGACCGTTCGCTCCTGCAAGCCCTTCGCGCGCCCGGTGCGAACATAATCTTCACCCAGCACGTCGAGCATGCCGGAGCGGGTAAGCCGGGTGAGTCGTGCGATCGGCGGCGCGGCCAGCGTGATCGCCGGCAGCACGAAGTAGTACGGCGATAGCGAATAGCCTTGCGACGAAAACCAGCCAAGGTTCACTGAAAAGACCAAAATGAGCATGATCCCCAGCCAGAAGTTGGGTATCGACTGACCGACGAGCGCGATAAACATGACGACGTTGTCGAGCATCGAATAACGCTTCACGGCGGCGATGATGCCGAGGGTCAGCGAGACAATCACTTCCAGGAGAAGCGCCGCACCCGCCAGTTCCGCCGTGCGCGGGAAACGCT
>CALAGB010000013.1 GCA_937891245.1 uncultured Thermomicrobiales bacterium
GGGCGCTCATCGTTGCCGGCGTCGTTGTCTGGTTGATCGTCGGAACGCCGGGTCTCGCTGGCCGAGCCCAAGCGCCAGCCGGCGTCCAGACCTTCTCGGGACTCGCGCGAACGCATACGACCGACCCGGTGTCCTATCCCCAGACGCCGCCCGTCGGTGGTCCTCACGCGCAAGTCTGGCAGAACTGCGGATACTATGCCGCGCCGATTGCGAATGAGCACGGCGTGCACTCTCTGGAGCATGGTGCGGTCTGGATTACCTATCAGCCGAACCTACCGAGCGATCAAGTTGCCACACTCCGGCAGATCGCAAACAGTCAGACGTACGTGTTGGTGAGCCCCTACCCCAACCTGCCGGCGCCAGTGGTGGCATCCGCGTGGGGGAAACAGCTCCGCCTCGATTCGGCGAATGACTCGCGTTTGAGTCAGTTCGTGAGCGCTTTCCGGCAGGGGCCGCAAACGCCCGAGCGGGGTGCCTCATGTACGGGTGGGACATCGGTAACCCAATGACGAGCAGGGAAGCGCTGGCAAAATGAGCTTCGGTCGAATCAGAACGGATGACCAACTGTGTGGGCGATGATGGGTGCGATGTCGCTGGTTTGGCTCGTTGGGCTGGTGCTCCTGGTCGTCGTTGTCCTGGTCATCGCCCGCTGGCTCAGCGGCGCACACGTCGAACGCCCACCGTCTGGCCCGCCCGTTGAGCGTGAGGATGCCGCGGTTCAGCGCCTTCGTGAGCGCTTTGCGTCGGGGGAGATCGACGAACATGAGTTTCGCGAACGGCTTCGTACGTTGGAACGGGAGCGAGAACGATGAACTCGATCTCTCGGCGAACTCGCCGTCAGGAAGAAGCGCAGCGTCGGGCACGCCGGCAACGCCAGCAACGATTGATCGGCGTGGCCGTTGTCGCGCTTATCGCGATCGGCTTGATCGGAGGCGGTTGGAGGTTGACGCGTGGTTCCGGGCCATCGCAAGCCCAGGCACTCGCGCGGTTTTCCACAGAGGACTTCCACTCGCTCGCGTTCGACCCCACCGACCCCGACACGATCTACTTCGGTCACCACCAGGGCCTCAAGGTTACTCACGATGGCGGCAAGAGCTGGCAGGACACGGCCGTCAAGAATGCCGACGCGATGGAGTTGGGCTTTCCATCGGGAGATCCTTCTCGTCGCTATGTCGCCGGGCACAATGTCTTCCAGATCAGCCTGGATGGCGGCAAGACCTGGGGCGTTCCCTCCACCAATCTCCCAGACGGTGATTTGCACGGGTTCGCGGTCGCACCATCGGACCCGTTCCAGCTCTACACGTATGCGGTCGGCGTGGACCGCCTCTTTTCGAGTGCGGACGGCGGTACGAACTGGGAGGGTCGAACGTTGCCACCTGGTGCCAGCGGCATGCTCCCATTGGTGGTTGCACCGGATGACCCGCTCCACCTCTTTGCTGGTGCGAGCACCCAGCTTGCCGAGAGCCGCGACGGCGGCAAGACCTGGCAACAACAGCCCGGACCGGGTGGGATGATCGTGAGCCTCACGATTACGCCGTCAGCATCGGCGACATTTTACGCGGGAACCGACCAGGGGCTTTGGAAGCGAACGGGGAGTGATCCCTGGCAGCAGGTGGCGGTCAAGACAGACGGCGCGGTCCTCGCGCTGGCCGCGAGCCCGAGCCAGCCGGAGCGTATCGCACTCGTCGATGAGCACGGCAACTTCTATCGCACTGACGATGGCGGGCAGACCTGGGCCGAGAGGTAAGGGGGTCGAGCAATGATCGGATGGATGATGTCGATGATGCTCATCATGTTCCTGATATCCGTGCTCGTCGTCCTCGGCGTGGTGCTCCTGGTCCGCTGGGTGTTACGCAAGACCGAAGAGAACAATGACCATGCGGTGGACGCCCTGCTTGAGCGCTTTGCTCGCGGGGAGATCGACGAGTCGGACTATCGGGAGCGGCGACGACTGCTGGACGAGGAGCGACACCGATGAACTCGATTCGACGCTTCGATCTGGATCGTCAAGGGATTGCCCGGGTCCTGGGCGATCTGGAAGCGGATATTCTCCAAACCGTGTGGGCGCTCGGCGAGCCGACGGTCAAAGATGTCACTGAGGCTCTTGGCTCCTCGGCCCATGTCAAGACCGTCATGACCGTGATGAACCGCATGGTTGAGAAAGGCTTGCTGAATCGACATCGGCGCGGACGTGGCTACGTCTACTCAGCAACCCTCGCACGGGAAGCCTTCCTCGAGCACGTCGTTGATCAGGTCCTCACCGGGTTGCTCACGGATTTTGGTGGCGCTTCCCTGGCCCATTTCGTCAGCGGCGCAACGGAAGAGCAACTGGCCGAGCTTGAGCAGTTGATTGCGAAACAACGCCAAGACCCTGAGCAAACGAAGCAGGTGCGGCAGTTGATCGCGGGGCGCCGCATGAATTCGGAGAAGTCATGAGCGACGCGACCTATCTACTCTGGCGCTACCGCGTCGCCGTCGTTGCGGTCATCGCGGCACTGAGTCTCGCGATGTGGCCGGGCCTGCTCACGCCAATCGCCCAAACGTACACTCGCTTTTGCGCCCGCTATCTGGCGCACGTTCCGTTCTTCCATCACCTGCCACCGTATGCCATCACGACGATCCTCGTCGGGTTGGCCGCGATGATGCTGACGGCGGCGTACCTCGTGGGGCGCCAGCTCATCGGGCAGCGGCAATTGGAGCGAAGGGCGGCCGCATACCGCTGTTCCGACGGACTGGAGCATCTCGCGATCATCAGTGACATCGGGCTTGATCGCCACGTCGTGGTAACCCAGGATCGATCCGCCTACGCCTTCTGTGCCGGGTTGATCTCCCCACGCATCTATCTCAGCACGGGCCTGTTGGCGATCCTCACTCAACCAGAAATCGAAGCGGTGCTCCGACATGAGGCACGCCACCTCAAGCGCGGTGATCCTCTGCGCTTATTCGTCGCCGACCTCGTGCGTGTGCTCCTTAGTCCGTTCCCGGCGATCAGCACGCTCATCGATCGGATACGCATCAACGTTGAACTGGCCGCCGACCGCTCGGCGCTCGAAGCCGTTCCGGTGGACGTGCTGGCGAGCGCCCTGGTCAAAGTCGCGCGCCCCCAACTCAGCCCTGCGCCGTCTTTCGGCGTCGCTGGACTCACACCGACCGCTGCCCGGATTGATGCCTTACTGGGACGACCGGTCGTCGTGCCGTTCGCCCGGGTTGAACTTGTGGTGACGGGACTGGTCGCTCTAGCAATGATCGGGTTGATCGTTCATCTGGCGCAGGTTCCGCTCCCGATGGCACCGGCATGCCCTGCCTGCGCGCCGTTTTAGTCGGGGAGACGGCACTTGTCTGATCACGTACGCAACACCGTGGTCGTGACGACTGGGACCATGACGAGCTTCGCGATTGATCAAATCTTGATCTTGCCGCGCATCGAGTCTTGAGGACCCCGACGTACCGTAGGCGTGGCAGTCAACGACTTGGCCAGAACAGCGCATGGCTCAGCAGGCGGTCATGATAACGGAGTGTATTCGAATGAGATCAGGGTTTGGTTGCGGTCGAGGTAGGTCATGATGAACAGCAGTATGAATGGGATGGTGAACGTATCCGGTTCGCTCGTCTGGATTTGGCTCGGACCACTGGTGATCATCGCCGCACTGTTAGCGGTGATCGCCGTCGTGATCCTCATCCGAGGCGGCGATGAGCGAGCACATCACGAGGCGCGGCAGGGTGGCCAACTCGAACCCTGGATCGCGGGACTTTCGATCGCAGCCGGATTACTCCATCTGGCTGCCGCGCCGGAGCATCTCGCCGAGTGGTGGGGTTACGGCTATTTCTTCCTGGCGAGCGGTGTCGGCCAAGTGTTGTACGGCGAGGTCTTATTTCGTTCCCCCAACCGCAGCCGCCGCTTCTATGCGATCGGACTGTTTGTGACGCTGGCGATCATCGCGCTGTACGTGGTGACACGAAGCGTAGGAATTCCTCTCCTCGGTCCTGGTGCTGGCAAGGTTGAGGCCGTCGGTGCGTTGGATATTCCCTCGAAACTGGTGGAGATCGCACTGGCGAGCGCACTAACAGCGCTCCTCTGGCAGCGCCAATCCGTGAATAGGGCACTCGATCGCGCTGCTCACCACGAACCAACAACAGATGACACCTATCGGCAGCGTAACGGAACGAGATTATCCCGGCGCGTACTGCTGTCCGGAAGTGTTGGCACGGTGGCAGGGCTGTTGGCGCTGTTGGTTGGGTTGGGATGGCGTCGACCCCGAACAAGCCGTTCAGAATCGCTCGGTGCCGGGGCACCACAGGCGACCGCCCCAACGATCGACCTGCCGGCGTCTCCGGCCGCGAACGGGGCCCTCCAGGTGGCGCTGACGGTCGAAGAGGTCGAGTGGGAACTGGCACCCGGCAAGCGCGTCAAAGCGCTGTCCTACAATCGCCAGATACCCGGGCCGTTGATCCGGCTGCGACAGGGGCAGCGCCTCCAGGCGACGGTTACGAACAAGCTGTCAGTACCGACCACGATCCACTGGCATGGCGTCGACGTGCCCAACTCGATGGACGGCATCCCAGATGTGACGCAGTCGCCCGTTCAGCCCGGCGAGAGCTTCGTCTACGCGTTCGATGCCAAGCCGGCCGGGACGCGCTGGTACCACACCCACTACGCCGCGACGAAGCAGCAGGATCGCGGCCTCTACGCTCCGCTCATCATCGATCCGGCTAACCCCGAAGCTGATCCACCCGATCGCGAATACACCCTGGTTTTCAGTTCCTGGGTCACCGGTCTCAGCGCGCCCGTGCCCGCTCCGAGTACCGACGGCGGGAGCAGCGATACGGGCGGGATGATGGGCGGCATGATGGGCGGAAGCCACGAGCCGCCTTACGATACGTTCGCCATAAACGGTAAAGCCTTCCCGGCCACGGTGCCGTTGATGGTCCAGGAGGGGGAACGCGTCCGCCTGCGCCTCATCAACGCCAGCGGCAGTCGCACGCATCTGATCTATCTGGAAGGGCATCAACTTCAGGTAACCCATACCGATGGTAACCAACTCCAGGAGCCGGTCGTGGTCGATGTCGTGCCGATTGCCCCGGCCGAACGCTATGATGTCGAGTTCACCGCGAACCGCCCCGGCGTCTGGTCGTTGCACGATCTGACACCCGGCCAGACTGAGGCAGGTTTGCGCGTCAAGGTCATCTACGCCGGTCAAGAAACCGTGACAGAGTCGTCGCTGCGCACGGATACCAACAGTCTCCAGCAATGGGCCTATCCCATGGGTCAAGGCGTCGACTGGCTGCCCACGCCAACGGACGCGACCGCTGACTTTCAGCTTACCCTGTCGGGCGGGATGATGGGCTCGGACCAGTGGACGATCAATGGCAAGTCTTATCCCCACACCGATCCGCTGCCGGTACATCAGGGTGATCTGGTGCGACTGCGGCTCTTCAACATGAGCATGGAGACGCATCCGATGCACCTCCATGGCCACTCGTTTCGGATCACCGGAATCGATGGATCGAAGATTTCCACGCCGCTGATCAAGGACGTCATGGCGATTCAGCCGATGGGGGCCGCCACGCTCGAGTTCGTGGCCGATAACCCGGGCGTCTGGATGTTCCATTGTCACAAACCGATGCACATGGAAGGCGGCATGGTGACGCTCGTGCGCTACCAGCCGCCTGTGAAAGGGTAGAAGCAAACAATGCCTCGCCTCGCCCGTATCTTGCCGCTCACGCTGCTGCTCCCGCTGCTCGCGCTCGTCCTTGCGGGCTGCCAAACGACGCTCAATGGGTCGGCGCAAGATCAACCAACCCGACCGGTCGGACCGGTGACGAGTCTGGCCGTCGACGCCGCTGACCAGAGCCTCGTGGAGGTTGCCGGCGGTCTCTGGCGGAGTACTGATCAAGGTCAAACCTGGAGCGCGCTTCCGATCCCCGCCGCATTGCATCCGGAGAAGCTGCGGCAGGTGGCAACGATGGCGTCAGCGCCGGACAGCATCTACGTCGCCGGTCCCGGCGCCGGAGTTTTGCGCTCGGACGATGGCGGGAAGACCTGGCGTCGTATCAGCAGCGGGCTGCCGAGCCAGCAAGTCGCCGCGTTTGCCGTCCACTCCAATTTACCTGACACGATCTACTCTTGGATCGCCGACCAGGGTGTGTTCCGAACGGAGAATGGTGGGCAGCGCTGGGAGAAGATGGACGACGGGCCGTCAGCCCCGGTGGTGGCGATTGCGCACTCGACCCTCGCCGGCAGCATGAACACGGGTTGGCTCTACGTGGCGACGCCCGATGGACCCTACCTGAGCATGGACTGCTTCTGAGGCTGGCGTCAGGTGGGCAGTTTGCCCGCCAAAGCGGGAGCCGATGCGGTGGTCGTCGATCCGAAGCAGCCAAAGCGCGTCTACGCCGCGGGCATGACTGGGCTCTTCCGCTCAGACGACGCTGGCGAGACCTGGAACCCGGCGACGAATGGGCTGCCAGGCGGTGGAGTCACCGCGTTAGCCCTTGATCCGCAATCTCCAGACCGGCTGTATGCCGCGACATCAACGGGAGCACTCTACCTCAGCACGGACGGAGCGACGGCGTGGAAGGAACTAACAGGAGCACAGGCGCATGCGGGCAGCTAGCCGAGCATGGGTTCCACGACGAATGGGACCGTTGGTTGGAATGCTTGCCGGAGCGCTGTTGCTGGCGAGTTGCGGCATGACGGGAGAACGTACGACGCCTGTACCAACACCGACGGTAATTCCATTGCCGCCACTCAATCCAGCGCAGGTCGCCCGGGGACGCCAACTCTATCTCCAGCACTGCGCGAGTTGCCATGGCGAAGGTGCGCAAGGGGCTCCAAATTGGCAGCAGCCAAACGCACGGGGCGATCTACCTGCGCCGCCGCACGACGACAGTGGTCATACCTGGCGACATAGCGACTCAGAACTGACCGGGATCATCCTGAATGGGATGCGGGACAGGTTCAACAAGACACCGGAACTGACGATGCCTCCGTTCTCGGGCATCCTCAACCGCACGGAGGTCGAGGCACTGATCACCTATTTCAAGAGCCTCTGGTCGACCGAGCACCGGCGCTACCAGGAAGAACAGAACCTGAAACCGATGATGGCGACGCCTGCAGGGAGCGGTCAATGAGCAAGCGGGACAAGGCAAAGCGCGATTCCAGACAGCAGACTGGTAAGACCAGCGGGATGCATGCGGAAACGAGAACCGCGCCGGGGTTAGTACGTGCGCCGAGCGCCGGGCGCCAAGCCGAGCAGGAGCAACGGCGAAGAGCCGCCAGCCGGCAGCGCACCAGACGCCGCTGGCAAATAGCCGCCGTGGCCGCCACCGTCCTCATCGCTGGGACCATCGGTGGGTGGCTGATCCTCGGGCGGTCGAGCACGACGGCCATCGGACCGGATGGACTCCCAGGGCCGTTAGGAGGGTCGAGCATCTCCCAGGATATCAATACCCTCGTCGGTAAGGCGGCACCGAGCTTTACCCTGGCAGATTCCGACGGCAAGCGCTATAACGTCGTGCCGGGCCAGGGGCGCCCGATTGTCCTGGTTTTCCACATGGGGATCACCTGACAACTCTGTGTTGAGCAGCTCGGTGAGCTGCAGAAATCGGTATCAGATCTCCGTCAGGAGGCCGACGTGTATGTGATCAACAGCGACGCGCCAGCTCAGTCACGGCAACTCAAGCAGATTACCGGGATCAGCGTACCGGTGCTGCTCGACCAGCAACTGTCCGTGGCTCCGCAATACGACTTTCTGCCGAAGGCCAACCAGCCGATGGCTGGAATGATGGGGGTGGCTCAGATGGGGTTTGTCATCATCGATGGGCAGGGAACTATCCGCATCCAGCGAGCCGACATCAACTTCGGCGCGCATGCCGGACAGATGCTCCAAATCTTGCGGCTGCTGGCCCAGGGACAGCATGTAAGTCCAACGCCGGGATGAACCAGCGTCGATCAGGGATTGCTCTATCGACAGAGGCGTACTCAGGCGACGATTGGCACGTCTGGCGGTCAGTCGAAGAGAAGGAGAGGCAAATTGGATAGATTGCTGTCACTGCTGCCGCTACTCGCCTGTTCCGTTGGAATGGGCTTAATCATGTGGTCGGTGATGCGTATGCCTAGCGGGCATACGGTTCCACCAGAAGAGTCCGTGGCGGTACCGGAGCGCTTGATGCTCGAGCCCGTCCTGAGCGGGTTGAACGCCGATGACCAAGCGACCCGGCTGCGAGCGCAACTCCAGGCCGTGATGGCCCAGCAATCGGCGATCGCGGCTCAGATCGAATCGCTTACGGTCCGGGAGATTGCGAACTCCCAGGAGGCCGCCGCGCTGAGATCGACACCGATGGTAATCAGCCGAGAGTCGTGACGGCTGACTCAAGCTCAAATATGCGATCAACGTCAGAATGGAGGACGACTATGAAGATCGGCCACATGTGTGTAAACTGGAAGGTTATCGTCGGACTCGTAGTAGTCGGTCTTGGAATCCTGGCCGTGGCGCCGAGCCTCGCGTTGTCGGCGCTGCCGCTGCTGCTCGTCGCCATCTGCCCGCTCTCCATGCTCGTGATGATGCGGGGCATGCACGGTGGGACAAACGCATCCCCAACCATCCCAACGCAACAGTCATCGCACGAACCTTTGAGCCGCGGCGAACAGTTGGAGACACTCCAGGTGCAACTCATCAGACTGCAAGCCGAATCCGAGTCACTGGCTCAGCAAATCGCACAGTTGGAGGCCGTTGGCGCAATGGAGATCGGGGATGCTGAGGTGGAACCGCGTGAGATCCAGCGCACGCTCAGTCTCTCAGAAAGCACCCGTGGCTAAGGAGGTCAAACGCGTGGATCGTTCGGACTCAGTCGCGTCAGACACGTCACCCCGCGAACCCGAGGCAGCGTTGACGAATTCCGCGAGGCGCCCTCGACGTCGCCTGACGCTCGGTCTGGGCGGGGTCGTGATCGTATTGGTAACCGCGCTGGTGGTGTTGCTCGTGGTTGGACTGGTACGGCAAAAGGGCAGCTACGGTGGGTTCGCAGTCAACGCCGTCGGCCGGATCGGACGGATCAATCGAGGGCCGGCCCCCGATTTCTCGACGACGCTCTTCACAGGCGAAACGTTCCGCCTCGCGGACCAGCGTGGGCAGATCGTGGTCGTCAACTTCTGGGCATCCTGGTGCCCACCCTGCCGAACTGAGGCACCGGTGCTCGAGCGTGCCTGGCAGCGGTATCGCGGTCGAGGCGTTCAGTTCATCGGGCTCAATGTCTGGGACACCGACAGCGATGCGCGGAACTTTATGACCCAGTACGGCACCGACTATCCGAACGGCCCGGACAACTCCGGGCGGGCTGCCATCAACTACGGCGTCACCGGCCTCCCGGAGACGTTTATTATCCGTCCAGACGGGACGATCGCACAGCACTGGATCGGGCCGCTGACGGATCAGCAGATCGACGCCCTGCTCGCGGATGCCCAACGATGAGGCACCATTGGTCGCGGTTGGTACCTGAGCGGAGTTCAGGTATCTGGTGGCGAACCCGCGTCGTACTTTGGATCGTTACGGTCTTCATG
>CALAGB010000014.1 GCA_937891245.1 uncultured Thermomicrobiales bacterium
TGTAGGCCGCGGCCCGCTTGGTGACGAGGTTGTAGACGTTCTTCGACCAGTTCTGAATCGTCGTGTAGCGGCAGCGGCCACCCTCTTTGATGACGATCTCGACGACCGCGCTGTGCAGCGAATTGCTCGAATAGCTTGGCGCGGTGCAGCCCTCGACGTAGTGGCAGTAACCACCCTTTTCGACGATGATCAGCGTCCGCTCGAACTGGCCCATGTTCTCGGCGTTGATGCGGAAATACGCCTGCAACGGCACATCGACCTTAACGCCTTCGGGAACGTAAACAAACGACCCGCCCGACCAGACGGCCGAATTGAGGGCCGCGAACTTATTGTCGTTCGGCGGAATGATCGTCCCGAAATACTGCTTGACGAGGTCGGGATAATCCGCGAGCGCCTGGTCCATGCTCGTGAAAATGACACCCAACTTCTCCAGATCGCCACGCAGCGAGTGGTAGACGACTTCGGATTCGTACTGCGCGCCGACACCGGCGAGGTATTTCCGCTCCGCCTGCGGGATGCCGAGCTTGTCGAAGGTGTTCTTGATGTACTCGGGTACATCTTCCCAACTCTTCTCGTTCGCCTGCGCCGCCTTGACATAGTAGAAGATGTCGTCGAAATCCATATCACCCAGGTCAGCGCCCCAGGTCGGCATCGGTCGCTTCACGAAATAATCGAGCGACTTGAGACGGAAATCGCGCATCCACTCCGGCTCGCCCTTCATCGCCGAGATCTCTTGCACGATCTCTTTGTTAAGGCCCTTCTTCGACTTGAAGACGTAGTCCTCGGCGTCGCTAAAGCCGTACTTATACTGCTCGAGTTCGTATTCGGGCTTGGTTACCATCGCGTTGCTCCCTTTCGCAGAGGGCTGACCGCCGTTAGGCGGTTACCGTCTCAGCGTCATCCTTGAGCCAGTCATAGCCCTTTTCTTCGAGTTCGAGGGCGAGTTCCGGGCCGCCCGATTCGACGACACGGCCTTCCATCATGACGTGCACGAAATGCGGTTTGATGTAGTTCAGCAGCCGCTGATAGTGCGTGATGACGAGCATCGCCATGTTCTCGGTGAAGATGGAGTTGACGCCGTCCGAAACGATTCGCAGTGCGTCGATGTCGAGGCCGGAATCGGTCTCGTCCATGATCGCCAGTTCCGGCTCGAGCAAGGCCATCTGCAGGATCTCGGCACGCTTCTTTTCGCCGCCAGAGAAGCCTTCGTTGAGATAGCGGGTGGCGAACGTCTCCGGCATCTTGAGCATCGTCATCTTCTCGCGCATCAAGCGGCGGAATTCGCGCGGTGCAAGGGCCGGCTTGCCCTCTTCGTCGGTGCCACGCACCGAGTTAACCGCCAGACGTAGGAAGTTCGCCATGCTGACGCCCGGAATCACGGTCGGATACTGGAAGGCGAGGAACATGCCGAGCTGCGCCCGCTCATCGGCGCCCATCTCCAGCACGCTCTGGCCCTTGAAGAGCACGCGCCCTTCGAGCACTTCGTAGTTCGGATGACCGGCGACGACATAGGCGAGGGTGCTCTTGCCGGAGCCGTTCGGCCCCATCAGCGCGTGGACTTCACCGCGGTTGATCGTTAGATCAACGCCGCGCAAAATCTCGTTCCCCTCGATACCAGCATGCAGATTCTCGATCTGAAACAACGGTGTTTTATCGCTCATATGCGAACCCGTGACCTCCATTCCCACACAATCTGAATCACTCGACCCAGACTTAGTCTACCAATACGTTTAGAAACTCGCGACCCAGGTTGAACCATGCGATCGCGTTCGTCGCAATTCAGAATTTCCGGCCATCAGTTCATCTGTTGGCACCTTGGACAGACGCCGGAGAAGACCGTCTGATGTTCGCGAATGTCGTACCCCGTCTGATCGGAGGCCACCTGACGCGCCAGAATCGCGATCGGAACGTCGACATCGGTCAGTTCGCCGCAGATGAGACAGTGCACGTGATCGTGACGGTCTGTCCGCTTATCGAAGCGGCTCGCCTGATCGCCGAAGGGGAATTCTTGAATGATTCCATGTTCGGCCAGCAGATGGAGCGTGCGATAAACGGTGCCGTAGGCGATCGTCGGGTACTTGCGACGGACCCGTTCGAAGAGTTCGCCCGCCGTCAGGTGCTTGTCGGCTTCCTGCACTTCAGTGAGGATCGCCGCGCGTTGTGTCGTCATCCGGATCGAATTGTCGGAGGACACTTGAGAGTCACTCCTAGCTGAGAATGATTCTTGACTTCAACCGTGCTATACCTTACTACTAAGGTCGGGTTTCGTCAACGGGAGGGCGACGACTCGCGCGAGTTACGCGCCGGTGCGGAATAGTGACCGCCCGTTTGACGCTTTCGATTTCGCCGGCCGCGCCGGGAAATGACGCCGCGGCCGGCGTAAGCGCGACTGACCATGGTTTGAAGGGAGATCGTGATTGAGTACCAATGATCGGGGCTACGTCCACCCGGATGTGCTGGTAACGACCGATTGGGTCGCCGAGCATCTTAATGATTCGAGTATCAGGATCGTGGAGTCGGACGAGGACGTCCTGCTCTACGACATCGGCCATATACCGAACGCCGTCAAGATCGACTGGCACGGCGACCTGCAAGACCCACTCTCACGTGACTTCATCGATCAAGACGCCTTTGCCGCGCTGTTGAGCCGCTTCGGCATCGCCAACGACACGACCGTTGTCTTCTACGGCGACAAGAACAACTGGTGGGCAGCGTATGCCTACTGGTTTTTCGCCTACATGGGACATGAGCACCTTAAGATCATGGATGGCGGACGGAAGAAATGGGAAGCGGAACAGCGACCATTGACCCGCGACGTCCCGACGTTCACGGCCACCAGCTACAAACCGAGCGAAATGCGGCCCGAGTTGCGTGCCTTCCGCGATGACGTGCTGGAGCACATCGGTTACCAGCGTCGCAAGAAGGTCGGCGAAGGCAAGCCGATCGTCGATGTCCGCTCGCCCGGCGAATATAGCGGGGAACTGCTGCATATGCCGGACTACCCGCAGGAGGGCGCGCTACGCGGCGGTCATATCCCGGGTGCGAAGAACATTCCGTGGGGCCGTGCCGCCAACGAGGACGGAACCTTCAAGTCGAGCGACGAGCTGCGTGAGATCTACGGCGGCCAGGGGGTCACCGGCGACGCCGATATCGTCACCTATTGCCGTATCGGCGAGCGCTCGGCGCACACATGGTTTGTGTTGCATGAGCTTCTCGGTTACAAGAACGTGCGCAATTACGACGGCTCATGGACCGAATGGGGCAATGTCGTCGGTCTGCCGATCGAGCGTTAAACTTATCTGGCAGCGAGCGTGGAACATGAGCGGCGCGACCTTCGCGCCGCTCCGAGTCAGGAGGACAAATGGATCGACAGGAGCAGATTGAAATCCTGCTCGACCACTACGAACACCCGCACCACCGGCACGCGCTGGAGGATGCCGATGTGACGATGCCGGGCGGCAATCCCGGTTGTGGCGATGTCATCACCATCTACCTCGATGTCGCTGAGGATAACGAGAATATTCAGGCGGTGTCATTCGAAGGCGAGGGCTGCACGATCAGCCAGGCGGCCGCGTCGATCCTGATGGAGTTGATCGAGGACGACAAGTGGACGCTTGATGACGTCGTAAATTCCGACTACAACACGATGATCGAACTGCTCGGCAAAGAAGCGGTTCAGATGCGACCGCGTTGTGCCACGCTGGCACTCGGAACGCTTAAGGCCGCCGTCAAGAAATACCGCCGCGACAAGTTGCGCGAAGCAGCCGGTATCGACGACGTCGACGAACAGAACGAGAAATACGGCATCGTGACCGGCGAAGCGGCGCTCGATTCGCCAGACGACTAGCGTCGCTCGCCCCAGTCGTCCTCATGAGATAGCTACCCGATTCCGCACGGTTCCGCCTGCCAGATGGCCGCCGTCGTTCGCCCGTGATGGGCAGGCTCCGCCTGCCCCGGCGCTTCCCGCGACTCTCAGTCACCGCCGCCCCCTCGTCACCCTGATCCACAGCGAGGGGTATCCGCGAGCGGGTCCTCCTCACTGTTTCCCAGGCCTGCGGTTGCCGAACCGGGTCACGAAGAAA
>CALAGB010000015.1 GCA_937891245.1 uncultured Thermomicrobiales bacterium
CTGCGAGCGCTGCAGCACCTGCTCTACGATCTGAAGCGTTCGGACTTCTTCATGGTACTGGTTGGGACGGGTGATGCCTGGCACGATCTGAAGGCGCTGTCGACGAAATTGGGCCTTGACGATCACGTCTGGTTCACCGGTACGGTGAGCGACGAAGAGTTGCGGCGCTATCTCTCAACGGCCGATATCTGTGTCGATCCCGATCCGTCGAATCCGTTCAGCGATCGTTCGACGATGATCAAGATCACCGAGTTTATGGCGTTGGAGAAACCGATCGTCGCCTTCGATCTGCCGGAGAATCGCTATACCGCTCAGGACGCTGCGCTCTTCGTGACGCCGAACGACGAGCGGAAGTTTGCCGCCGCACTGGCCGAGTTGATGGACGATCCGGAACGGCGGTCACGAATGGGTGCGTACGGACGGCGGAGAATTGAAGATGAACTCGCCTGGCAGCATTGTTCACCGAAGTTGTTGGAGGCGTATGCATCTTTTCAACCCGACCATCAAGCGGCGGTTGTCTCTCCCTCTTGACAACTCCATTCACTCACCTTTGACGAACCGGTCCACGCCCATGGACCGGTTCGTCGTTTGCCCCGTTGTGTCGCTGCACCGGCCGGTATCGCGATTCTGATGCTGGCCCGCGTCTGCCGTGTCCCTGGGCCGCGACGAAGAATCCACTGATTTGTGCCAATAGCGTGATCGCAAAGAGGCGAGGAGGAGATTCTTCGCTGCAGCTCAGAATGACAGGGTGGGGCGGCGAAGGGGATGTTCAGAATGACAGGATGGAGAGGCCCGCGATGAAAATATGGGGCTCAGCGGTTGGCATGTTGAGGCCATACGTACGATGACTGCCGGACGATGCGCTTGAATCGATGGTGAGATTCGGCGTGATGTCTGGTTACAGATAGCCGCGTACGAATGGGGTGAATTTTGGTCAGGGCTATGCTATCCTTGCACTGAGAGTGTACGTACACTTAAGGAGGTGCATCACCCTATGGTGGCTGAGACCGGTGGGACGACTCGACCGAGTTGCCCATTTGCCGACGTCCGACCCGAAGGTTGCATCTGCATCGCCCTTGCCGACAACAAACGCATTTCGGTCGATTACCAATCCCGTTTCTGCTTTACCGAAAACCATGTGCGTTGTCGTCGCTTTCAGCGTGCTGTGCCGGAGATTCCGGACGTCAATGAGTCGAAGGTCGCGGCCTTGATCGATGATCCGCGTGCGGTCGCGGCGGTGGCGATCCTGTCGGTTCTGCTTTTTCTCGCAATAGTCGCGACGGCGTTTCATGGCACCTGGACCGGTTGGTTCTCCGGCGGCGGTGAATCGACAGCGACGGCTCAATCGGTGATCGGAAGCTCTGTTTCACCAACTTCGATCGTGATTGGTGGCAGCCTGGGAACCGCGACGGTGAATGCGACCGAACCAGGAAAAACGCAGATACCGGTTCTCATCGTGACGCCGACGCCACTGTCCGCGACGACTCCGACCGCGACGTCTGCGGCCGGGACCGCGACTGTGACATCCACGACAACGAGTGCGACGGCGACAGCGCCGGTGGGGACGGGAACCGCCGTTTCGACGCCCGTGCCGGCGCCACCGATCGTCGGGCCAATAAATCCTAATCTGCCGGTCGCCAGCAGCAACCCGACGTCTTCCGGTACATCCGGCCCTTCGTCGGTTGTGACGACCGGTGGGCAGGGCGGGCCGTCCGGCTACGTGGCGCCGTCGAACAGCTTTCCGGTCAACGTCATCACGGCGGCGACACCAGCGGTACATACCGTGCTGCCGGGGGATACGATCAACTCGATCGGTGCGGCCTACGGCGTGCCGACCGTCTTGATCGCGGTGGCGAACAACCTGTCGGATTCCGATCTGATCATGCCCGGGAATCAACTCTTTATCCCGACGCCAGACGGGCATTTGCCGCCGGACGCGTCGCTGGCGGGTGTCCATCTCGTCGTGCCGGGCGATGCGATGTCAACCATCGCCGAGGCGTTCGACGTCTCGATAGAAACACTTATGAGCTACAACGGCATCACCAATCCTGATCTGATTCAGGTTGGCGACATCATTCTTGTGCCGAAAGCCGCGACGCTCGCCTCGGTCGGCAATCAAGCGACCGACGTCGTTCAGAGCGGCGATACGCTCTTCTCGATCTCGCAGCGCTTCGGCGTGACGGTTGATGCCATCATGCAGGCGAATGGGTTGACCGATCGTGACACCGTCCGTATCGGCCAACTGCTGGTGATCCCGAGTGCGTAAGGTGTGTTGACGACAAAACGAAGTGCCCGTCTGATCGAAATCGGACGGGCACTTTTGGTTTCGGATGATTCTTAGGAGGCAGCAGTCTCAACGCGTGCCAGGTGCTCGGCGATCGCCTCGTTGAATTGCGGCAGATCACCGGGAACGCGCGAGGTGATGAGGTTACCGTCGACAACCAGCGCCTCGTCGACGTAGTTGGCTCCGGCGTTCTTCACGTCGTCACGGATCGTCTTAACGGAGGTCGCCGTGCGGCCATCGAGCACCTTCGCCGAGATCAACAGCTGGGCCCCGTGACAGATCGCCGCGACCGGCTTGCCCGATTCGACGAACGCGCGGGCGAAGGCGACCGGCTCATCGTGGATGCGCAACTGCTCGGGTGAACCGCCACCCGGAATGACCATTGCGTCGAAGTCGTCGATGGACGTATCGGCAAAGGTCGTATCGGCCTCGAGTGTGGCGCCTTTCTTCCCCTCGATCGTGCCTTTTTCGACACCGATCACTGTGACCGTGGCGCCGCGCTGTTCCAGATATTCCTTCGGGTCAGTCGCTTCGACGTCCTCGAAGTTGCGAGCCAGAACCATTGCAACTCGTTTGCCCTTGAGATCTGCCATGTCGTGCTCCAATCTGTTGCAGATGCCTGTGACGATTCGCTCGTATGTCCAGAATACCAGATCGGCGAGCACGGCTAGCTCGGCGAGCGATAGAGGCGCAGATAGTTCAGGTAGTTCGCATAGACCTTCTTGACATAGTCGTAGGTTTCGGAGAACGGAATCGACTCGACGTACACATCCGGATCGTCACTCTTGATTTGGTTGGCCCACTCCTGAGCGTTTCCGTCACCGGCGTTGTAGGCTGCCAGCGCCTCGACGATCGAGCCGTCGAAGATTGACAGGCGATCGTGCAGATAGATGGTTCCGAGTTCGACCGCGACGTACGGGCGATAGAGAAGATCGGCGTTCCAATGGTCCATCCCGAGCGCGTCGGCCATTGTCTTGGCGGTGTCGGGAACGATTTGCGCCAGCCCGCGGGCATCCGCAGCGGACGTCACGCTCGGATCGTAGCTGCTTTCCTGGCGGACAAGCGCCAGGAAGAGGAGCGGATCGACCTTGTTCTGGCTGGCATTTGACTGCACAAGCGAGGCGAACGCCGGCGGATACGCGATCCGATTGAGTTCGTTCGGGTACATCGTGCCCAGCGCCTGCGCGTCGTCTTGCAGCGCGAGACCGATCTTATAGGAAGCGTTGTATTGCCCCGATTCCAGCAGGAGCTCTCCAAACTGGAAGAGAACGGGTAGGTTGTGATCGTGCTGATCGGCGAAATCACTCATTTCCCAGCCGGCCTGCTGCGTCAGTCCAACCGCAGTGAGATGCACAAAGCGTTGGTAACTGGGACTTTGGAGTACCGCGTTGCGGGCGTCATCGACTGTCGTTCCCTGGGCCGCATACCAGCGATCGAGTGAGGCGCGTTGGCCGGCGGT
>CALAGB010000016.1 GCA_937891245.1 uncultured Thermomicrobiales bacterium
TCGACCTCGGCCTCCTCGACAAGCGCCTCGGTCCTGCCATCGGCGATCTCCTCGACCGGAGACGTGTCGATCGCAGCGTCCTCGGCACCGGGCACGCGATCGATCACGCCCGATGCGTGCTCCGCCGCCACCTCCGCCGTGATCACGGGCACAGAGGCCGTGCGGATGCGCTCCTGCTGCCGAGCCTGACGCCGCGTCAACGGGACCGCGTTCAGGTCGACCTCAGAATCCGGAATCGGGGCGGGTACGGGTGCCGCGGGCCCGGCGGCCCGCGGCAGCGGCGCGGCCGGCATGGCCGGCACGGCGGGCACAACCGGAGCGTCCGCTACGGCCGAGCCTTCGCGCAAGAATTCCGGATTACTCACGACGGCGAACGTGCTCTCTGGCGACTTCCGTTCTTGCAGGATCGACGACACTAGATCACCCGACCCGATCGGCATGGTGCTCTTGTTGACCACGATCGTGTGATCGCACATGGATGCGGCGATCATCTCTGAAGCGGAACGGACGGCGCGCATATCGGCATCGCCATCAAATGACGATGGCGTGTTGACGCAGATGAACACGAACTCCGAGTTCGGCACCGAATCGTGGTAACTGGTGGTGAATTTGAGACGACCGGCTCGGACGTTACGTACCACGATCTCTTCGAGGCCAGGCTCGTAAATCGGCAGGTCGCCGCGCGTGATGCGTTCGACCTTCGCCTCGTCGATGTCCACACCGTAGACCGTGTTGCCAAGGTCAGCAAAGGCTGCGCCGGTCACCAAACCAACGTAGCCTGTTCCAATGATTGTGATCACCGCCATCTGATCGGAATTCCTTCCCAGAACGCGCTAAATGCCCGGCATGTCGATGCGATGGCTTGCAACTGCCAGCGAAACTGTACATGATGCGGCAGCGGCGCCCGGCAACTCATTGGTACCAATTTGTGTCTGCCTTACGGCAGGTCAGCTCAGTGCTCAATTTCGAAGGTCTTATAGTGGGCGGGGCCGTCAAGCGCGGTGGTTCGGATCTGCTCGACGTGGGCCAGTGGTGGTCCCTGCTCCACTTCGCGCAGAAATTGCTCAACCCGATCGGCGTCACCTTCAACGGTCAACTCAACAGTGCGGCCATCACTGCCGTTGCGAACACGGCCGGTTAATCCAAGCATTTTCGCCTGAGCCAGGGTAAAGGCTCGGAAACCGACGCCCTGCACTCGACCGGCAACCACGCACGTGACTCGCTTTCCGCCCGTCATCAAGCGCCCCCTGCTACGCGCCGCGCGAGGCTCCAACGCTGCTTTTGCGCCTGCGCAACCTCGGCGTTCGAAACCTGGTACCGATCGAGAAATGCCTGCTTCGCGCTGACAAAGTCCCCCGTTTTGATCGCCAGCCGGATTTCAGCCATCTGCCGTTGCATGAAGCGCAGATTATGGATCGTTCCAAGTCGGTAGGCGAGCAGCTCCCGAGCGCGGAAGAGATGATGGAGATAGGCCGCGCTGTACGTCGTGCACGTCTCGCAATCGCACGTCGGATCGACCGGTCCAAACTCTCTGGCGAATCGCGCACTTGTTATGTTAACTCGACCGTCGCGCGTAAAAAGCGCCCCTCGCCGTGCGACGCGCGTCGGATGCACGCAATCGAACATGTCGACACCGAGGGCGACGCATTGCCAGAGGTCTTCGGGAGAGCCGACACCCATGAGATAGCGTGGGCGCTCGATTGGCAGTGCGGAAACCGAGGCGGCGAGCATTTCGGCCATCGTTTCTTTTGGTTCCCCGACGCTCAGGCCGCCGATCGCACAGCCGTCGACCGCCGACTCGGCAATAGCCGAGGCGCTCTCGCGGCGGCGCCCACCGTCGAATCCGCCCTGGGCGATGCCGAACAGGAACGCTCGACCATGCTCATTGACCGTTGATTCGCGTCGGAACTGCCAGTGGGCTACAGCTCGATCAAGCCAGCGATGCGTGCGCGCCATCGAATCGAGTTGCCGGGCGTTGTCGCTGTCGAAGCCAACGACATCGTCGAGGGGCATTACGATATCCGAGCCGAAGCCGAGTTGCAGATCGATGGCGCGTTCCGGAGTGAGTTCGTGTGCGCTGCCGTCGAGATGTGAGCGGAAGGTGACACCGTGCTCGCTCACCTTGCGCCGGTTCGCGAGGCTGAAGACCTGAAAACCACCGGAATCGGTCAGAATCGGTCCCGACCACGCCATGAACTGGTGTAAACCGCCCGCCGACTCGATAATGTCGAGGCCAGGTCGCAACATGAGATGATACGTGTTGGCCAGGAGGATCTGAGAACCGGTCGCCCATACGTCAGCCGCTGTGAGCGATTTGACGGTTGCCTGCGTTCCGACCGGCATAAATGCGGGAAGCTCGATCGTACCGCGTCGCGCTTCCAGGACGGCGCGGCGCGCATGCGACGAGGGATCGACGGTAAGCAGTCGAAATGGCGGGGGATTCTTCTCTGCACTGAGCGGCGCCGAACGATTCGGGTTACCCATGGTGAAATGGTACGGAGGGCGAGTCGCACTTGTCAAAACAACCGGAGCAATCCGACGACCCGCGCCTACACTCGAGCCTCCGCCGGCACCTGCAAAATGCCGCCTTCACCACGCTCTATCGCTTCGGCGGTCGCATCTACGATCCGCTCACGCAATTGCTCTTCGGTGGTGCCTGGGGCCGCTGGCGCAGATCAATCATCGCCTTTCTTCCACAGGGATCCGTACTCGACCTCGGCTGTGGTACTGGTTCGTTCGTAAATGAGTTGAATGCAAAGGGATATGTCGCGTTTGGCATCGATCGCGAACCATCAATGCTTCGACAAGCGCGAACCCTAACCGGAACACGGAAACGTCTCGTTCGAGGCGACGCCAGGATTTTGCCATTTCGCGCTGCTTGCTTTGATGCGTGCGTTGCCACATTTCCTTCCAGATTCATCCTGCAACAGCGCACGCTCGACGAAGTCGTGCGCGTACTTCGTCCAGGAGGCGTGTTCGCGGTCGTGCTGAGCGGTGACACGAATAGCTGGCCCTTACATCGTAGGCCGATTCGTCTGGTACTTCAACTCGTTTATGGCGCACGGGAGAGCCAGCGACCTCCGGACGCAAGCGTGATCGCTCATCCCGCCCTCACCGGAGAGTGGCGCCGTCTCGCGCAGGGGAGCGATCGTGTGCTCGTCTGGATCGGCACTCGCACTGAAACGATCGAAACCGTGCCGTGATATACCATTCGTTCAACGAAACCATGTCGTTGGACGAACTTCCTCGAACGGAACCTCGAACGCGAATGATCCGACATAGTGGACAGATCTATATCGATGCGCGGATACTCGCCTACCGACGCGGAGGCATCGCGCGTTATGTCACCGGTCTTACGGAGTGGCTGCCGCGCGTCGCACCCGACCTTTCATTCCGACGGATCGTCAATCGCCCCACCGAGCGGATGGAGATGGCTGACGTTCGTGTACGCACTCCGCCACACTTTCGTTTCGAGCGTGCCCTTCTCGGGTTGGAAATCACAGCTCGGCGAGCGGCGCTCCTGCATAGCCCTGATTTCATCGCACCCATCATTGCCGGCTCGCGCCGCGTCGTGACGGTTCACGATCTCGCGTTCCTCCACGACCCCGAACTACTCACGAACGATGCGCGCCGCTACTACGTTCAGATCGAGCAATCCGTCGCTGCGGCTGATCGTGTGATCGCCGTCTCCGATTACACCGCCCGGCAACTCTGCGCACTTACGCACATCGACCCCGGCAAGATCATCACGATTCCGAATGGTGTCGAGCGGGCGACGGCGGGGATAAGCCGGGAAGAAGCGGCCAGGCTCGTGCGAGCCGAATTGCCTCGAGAGCAGGCGGAACGCGTCCTATCGGAGCAACCGGTGCTCCTCGTCGTCGGCACCATCGAACCACGCAAGCGCCAACAGGTCGTGGTGCGAGCGCTAAAGCTCGTATCCACGAGCATCGCGCCGCTTATCGTGCTGGTCGGTCAGCGGGGCTGGGCATGCGAGCCGATCGTTGCCGAAATCGAGCAGACCGTCGCCGCCGGACAAGCGATCTGGCTCGAGAACGCGGGCGATCAACTGCTGACGGCGCTCTACCGTATCGCCACACTACTGGTCATGCCGTCACTCGACGAAGGATTCGGACTCCCGGTGCTTGAAGCGATGGCGGCCGGTCTGCCGGTCGTCGCCGCAAAGCGTGGTGCGTTGCCCGAGGTCGCGGGCGACGCCGCGCTCTTGGTGGACGGCGACGACCCCGAGGATTGGGCCGAGGCGATCGCTTCATTGATCGATCGTGAATCAACTCGGCACGATATGCAACGCGCCGGCACGATTCGGGCCGGCCAGTTTTCGTGGGAGCGAACCGCCCGGGAGACGGCGGCGCTCTATCGTGAGGTGTTGAGCATTTGACCGACCGACCAACCTGGATGATCGCAGGGCTCGGGAACCCGGGCAGGAAATACGAACGCACACGGCATAACATCGGCTTTATGGTCGTGGATGCACTCGAACGAGCGTTGACGGGCTCCAGTCGCCTGCGCCGCTTCGACGCTGAGATCTTCGAACGAACCGTCGACGGCGGACGTATGGTGCTCGTCAAGCCGCAAACGTTCATGAACGCGAGCGGCAACGCTGTCGGAGCGGCGGCGCGCTGGTACCGAGTGCCGCTCGATCAACTGCTGATCGTTTACGACGACCTCGACCTTCCGTTCGGCCAGCTGCGCCTTCGCCCGTCCGGCAGCAGCGGCGGTCACAACGGCATGAAGTCGATTATCGATCGGCTTGGCAGCGAACAGTTCCCGCGCTTGCGTCTCGGAATCGGACGCGGTCAGCAGGCGAGCACGATCGGCTATGTGCTGAGCCGCTTTGACGCGAATGAAGAGAAGCAGTTGCCCGACGTTATCGGACGTGCCGCCGATGCCGCACTCAGCTGGCAGCGCGACGGTATCGACGTTGCGATGAACGAGTACAACCGCCGCGAAGCGGCTGGAACGCCGGTCGCCAGGCCGCGCGATCAACCAGATCGGTGAACTCCCTAAGATTGTGGACCTGGGAGGCACGATTCGCGCCGAGCCTCTACAATGGCGGTGATTGAACTCTGGCGGGCGCGTGTTGTTTGGTGTCCGGCTTTGGTGTGAGGCAGAGGGAGCGATCTGGCGTATGGATGTCACACGAATCGCGGTCGTCGGAGCCGGCACAATGGGCGCGGGAATCGTCCAGGTTATGGCGCAGGCCGGTCTTGTGGTCACGATGATCGACCGCGATGAATCGATCCTCGATCGCTCACACAGCAACATCGAACGCGATCTGAAGCGCTCGGTTGAGCGTGGCCGTATGAGTCAGGACGATGCCGATATTGCACTTAGCCTGGTGCAAGTCGATACCGACATTCGAGCGATTCGAGAAGCTGATCTGATCATCGAAGCGGTCCCGGAAGTGCTCGATCTCAAGCTGAGGATCTTTCGCTCGATGGACGAGTCCGCGCCGGACAACGCTATTCTGGCGTCCAATACGTCGTCGATCTCGATAACCCGTCTTGGAGCCGAGACGAAGCGACCGAGTAAAGTCGTCGGCATGCACTTCTTCAATCCGGTGCCGCGTATGGCGCTCGTCGAGGTTGTCCGTGGGTTGCAGTCGGGTGAAGAGAGCATTCAGGCCGTCTTCGATCTGGCGCAGCACGTCGGGAAGACGCCGGTGATCGTCGAAGATTCGCCCGGGTTCGTCTCGAACCGCGTCTTGATGCCGATGATCAATGAGGCGATTTTCTGTCTCATGGAAGACGTTTCGTCGCGCGAGGAGATTGACCAGGTCATGCAACTCGGCATGAATCACCCGATGGGTCCGCTGGCTCTCGCCGACCTGATCGGGCTTGACGTCTGCCTGGACATTCTTGAAGTTCTGCAGCGGGACCTTGGCGATCAAAAATACCGACCATGTCCACTTCTGCGCAAGATGGTCGCGTCCGGCCAACTCGGTCGGAAGAGCGGCGTCGGATTTTATCGCTACGACTGATGCTGGTCCGTTCCTCATAAGGAGAATAGATGACTGATACCACGACGTCGGAGAACCATGGATACCTGATGTTGCTCGTCGGGGACGAGCGGCCGACATCGGACGCCGCGCTCGGCATCGCACTTCGTGGCGCCGGGCATAACTTGCGAGTTCATATTATCGAGTTCCAGAAAACCGGCCGCGATCGAGGCGAGGTTACGGCTACCTCGTTTCTCACCGGCGTATCGCTCTCGCAATTCGGTACGACTGAGGCGAATCAGACGGTCAGCGAGGCTGGCGGATCCGGCACATCGCCTGATCGCACCGAGTCTGCCCTGCGCGACGCCACAACCCATGTCAACCGGCGCGTAACCAATATCCTGGTGCTCGATGGGATTCTGTCGCTGATCGAGCAGGGTCTGGTCGATGAATCGCTTATCATCGAATTGGCGGGCAACGCCGCATCCTGGCTCGATATCGTCGCCACCGGCTCTTCGGCTTCAGAGTCGCTGAAAGCGCACGCTGACAGTATAACCACGATGGTGACAACGAAGGCCGAAGGAAGCAACGCCGAACTCCGTCCCGGCATCCATTACTGAGCGGATCAGAACGCCCGCAGGATTGGATCACGCTATGCATCATCGTCCAAGCACGGAGCGTCAGCAGGCATACCGCGAACCACCCGACCCAGACAAGACCGATTTCAGCACGGTTTCGGGTGAACCGGTTGAACCGGTATACGACCGATCCTCGCTGGAACGGATTGGTTTCGACGCTGAGCGCGATCTTGGGCGACCAGGTAGGTATCCGTTCACGCGCGGCGTTCATGAAACGATGTATCGGGGACGGCTCTGGACGATGCGACAGTTCGCCGGCTTTGGCTCCGCCGCGGAAACCAACGCTCGCTTCCGCTATTTGCTCGAACACGGCGAAACCGGCCTCTCGATCGCGTTCGACCTGCCGACGCTCTACGGTCGCGATACCGATGACCCGCTCGCCGAAGGTGAATTCGGCAAATGCGGCGTCGCCGTCTCGTCGTTGCCCGATATGGAAGAACTGCTCGATCAGATTCCGCTTGGTGACATCACCACCTCGATGACGATCAATGGGCCGGCCGCCATCATCTGGGCGATGTACATCGCGACCGCTGAAAAGCGCGGCATCCCACGAGCGCGACTCGGCGGTACGTTGCAGAACGATATTTTGAAAGAGTACACAGCTCAGAATGAATACATCTTCCCGCCACAACCGTCGATGAAGCTGGTTGTCGATACGATTGAGTTCGCGACCAACGAGATGCCGCGCTGGAACAGCGTCAGTATCAGCGGCTATCACATTCGTGAGGCCGGAGCGACGGCGACCGAAGAACTCGCCTTCACCATCGCCGACGGGCTGGCGTATGTTGATGCGGCGCTGGTGCGCGGGCTAGAAATCGACGCGTTCGCACCGCGTCTCTCGTTCTTTTTCAATTGCCACAACGACTTCTTCGAAGAGATCGCCAAGTTCCGGGCAGCACGACGCATTTGGGCCAAGTTGATGCGCGAACGTTACGGCGCTCGTAATGAACGCTCATGGTGGATGCGTTTCCACACGCAGACGGCGGGCTGCTCACTGACCGCTCAGGAGCCGGAAAACAACGTCGTGCGCACGACGATTCAAGCACTGGCCGCTGTGCTCGGTGGAACCCAGTCGCTGCACACGAATTCTCTCGATGAAGCGCTCGCGCTTCCTTCGGACTGGGCTGTTCGGATCGCACTCCGGACGCAGCAGGTCATCGCCTTCGAAAGCGGCGTGACGAATAGTGTTGATCCGCTGGCCGGGAGCTATCTCGTTGAAACCATGACATCCGAGATGGAAGCACGGGTCTGGGCGATCCTGAACGAGATCGACGAAATTGGCGGCGTCATTCCGGCCATCGAAACCGGATATTTCCAGAAGCGGATCTCCGATTCGTCCTACCGTTACGAACAGGCGCTGGCTGCGCGATCCAAGATCGTCGTCGGTGTCAACGTGCTCCGCTCGACCGAACCGCCCGACATCCCGATCCTGCAAATGGATCCGAGTGGTGAAGGACGCCAGCGCGAACGGCTCGCGAAACTCAGGCAGGAGCGAGACGTCGAGCGTTGGGCCGCAGCGCTTGACGCGTTGGAAGCATCCGCCCGCAACGACGAGAATCTGATGCCTGCCCTCATCGACGCCGTGCAGGCCTATGCAACCCTCGGCGAGATTACCGAGCGGCTGCGGGTCGTTTATGGCGCACACCGGCCGTTACAAATCGTCTGAGAGAGGAGCCGCACCGAACATGACGGCGACGACACGTGCGATTCGCGTTCTCATCGCGAAACCGGGACTCGATGGTCATGATCGTGGGGCCAAGGTGCTTGTACGTGCCCTGCGCGACGCGGGCATGGAGGTGATCTACACCGGACTCTTTCAGACGCCGGAGATGATCGCGCGGGCGGCAGCCGACGAAGATGTCGACGTGGTCGGTATCAGCATCCTTTCAGGAGCCCACAACGTTCTGGT
This sequence comes from uncultured Thermomicrobiales bacterium, assembly GCA_937891245.1. Lineage (GTDB taxonomy): Bacteria > Chloroflexota > Chloroflexia > Thermomicrobiales > Thermomicrobiaceae > CALAGB01. The sequence goes on from CALAGB010000016.1 coordinate 8,504, forward strand.
GCCGAAGATTATCGAAGAGTTGCGCGCCGCCGGGCTCGACGACGTCTTACTCGTTGCCGGTGGGACGATCCCGGCGGCAGACGCCGATCTCCTCCGGCAGAGCGGCGTCGCGGCCGTTTTCGGACCCGGCACGCCGCTCACCGAAGCGGTGGATTTCATTCGCGAGCACGTTCCCTCACGCGAGGGCGACCATTGACCAGCGACCTCGTATCACGGTTCCTGGCCGGTGACCGGCGCGCGCTTGCCCGGCTACTGTCGCACGTTGAAGATCGTACCGATCTCGGGCGCCAAGCCCTACGCGAAATCTTCTCTCACACCGGTAGGGCGCACACGGTCGGCATCACCGGCCCACCGGGCGCCGGCAAGAGCACGCTTGTCAATGCGCTCATTCGCCGCTACCGCGACCTGCAGAAGACGGTAGCTGTCGTCGCGATCGATCCGAGCAGTGCGCTATCGGGGGGCGCGACGCTCGGCGACCGCATTCGCATGATGGATAACTATGCGGACGAGGGTGTCTTCATTCGCAGCATGGCGACACGCGGTCAACTCGGCGGCCTCTCGCTCGCGGTCGGAGGTGCGGTTCACCTCTTCGACGCCTTTGGCTTCGACATCGTGCTCATCGAAACGGTCGGCGTCGGGCAAGCCGAAGTCGATGTCGCCGATGCGGCCGACACAACCATTGTGGTTCAGGTGCCGGGACTGGGTGACAGCATCCAGACGATCAAAGCGGGCGTGCTGGAGATTGCTGACATTCTGGTCGTGAACAAAGCCGATCGCCCTGATGCGCGGCAACTCGTTCGCGACCTGCGGAACATGCTCCTTCTTGGGGATCACAGCGAGCGCATGCCGCCGATCGTTCCGACCATCGCCACCGAAACCGAGGGCATCGCGCGCCTGGTTGACGAGATCGCCGCGCATCGTGCGTATCTGAATGACAGCGGGACCGCCAGCGAACGCGTCCGCCGCAGACTCCGCCGTGAGGCCATCCAGATCGCGCGCGAGCAGTTTAACCTCTGGCTCCTCAATTGGGAACGGGACCCGTCGAATAACGCGGTTGCCGAGCGATTGCTCCGCCGCGAGGACGATCCCGGCACGGTTGCCGACCATCTTCTCGACAGGTACCGCGCCGGGACTTAATTTCGGTCAGGTTGACGATTTGGATGGGATCGAGCGCATGGCGGCGTCGATCAGTGTGCTCACGTCGGCTGGCTCGACCTCTTGCCGCGTCAAATAAACCAGGAATTCGACGTTACCAGCCGGTCCCGTGATCGGAGACGCGGTCAGCCCAAGCGGTCGGAACCCGATCTCGGCGGCCGCGTCGAGCACATGTCGCAAGACATCTCGATGAACTTGATGATCCCGGACGACGCCGCCCTTCCCCACTCGCTCTTTTCCGGCCTCGAACTGCGGTTTGATGAGCGCGATCACGCGCCCGTTGGTGGTGAGGACGCGCCTGGCAGCAGGAAGAACCAGGGACAGCGAGATGAACGAAACGTCGATTGTCACGAGATCGACCGGCTCGGGCAACGCTTCCAGATAACGCGCGTTCGTCCGGTCGAGAACCGTCACGCGATCATCTCCACGCAGTCGATAGGCAAGCTGACCGTAGCCGACATCGACGGCGTAGACATGAGCAGCACCATGCTGTAACAAGACATCGGTGAAGCCGCCGGTTGAGGCACCGAAATCCGCACAGTGAAGTGCCGTGACGTCCAGATCGAATGTCTCGAGCGCGTGTTCGAGCTTTTCCCCGCCCCGACTCACAAAGCGTGGCGCTTCTACCAGCGTCAGTTCGGCGTCCGGGTCCAGCGGATAGCCGGCCTTGTCGATAACGCGCGTCCCGGAGCGAACCTGTCCGGCCAGGATGACCGCGCGAGCCTGGCTACGCGTTTCAACAAGCCCGCGCTCAACCAGCAACTCGTCGGCCCGCAGTCGCTTGATCGCCACTCGTCGTCTACTCCCCAATCGCGTCGCGGAAGCGCGCCAGATGCACGTGGCAAAGCGCGACGGCGAGGGCATCGGCCGCGTCATCGGGCCAGGGAGCCTCGTGGAGACCAAGGATGATGCGTACCATCTCCTGCATCTGGTTCTTGTCAGCCTTACCGTAGCCGGAGACGGATTGCTTTACCTCGGCGGGCGTGTATTCGACAACCGGCACCGCCGCCTGGGCCGCTGCCAGCATCACGATGCCACGTGCCTGCCCGACCGACAGCGCGGTTGTGACGTTGCGTGAAAAGAAGAGCTGTTCGATCGCGCAGACGGCTGGTTGATAATCGCGCAAAATCGCCGTCACGCCTTCATACAACTGCTTCAAACGGTCGGGCATCGGTTCGTGAGCCGGCGTTTCGATGACGCCGTAATCGATGGGAACCGGCTGATCATCTCCCCGGATGACACCGAAGCCGAGGCGTGCCGTCCCTGGATCGAAACCGGCTATCACCAGATCGCGCATCTTCCGCCCCAATGTGAAATAAATTCGGCTGCCAACTGTTTGAATCGGCAGAATCTACCTAATCGTGCCTCGACAACAGGCAGGCTTCAAGCCGAACAGTGTCCTGATCGGCGAAAAACATGGGGCCTTCTTGAAATGGGCGCAACTGTTCGCTATACTGGCAACCAAAGGTGGGTAAAGGCGCAACATGGTGTCAGCAACGTTTCCTTGGTCCGTCGCCGCACGTTCATTATGCGCAACATCTTATACATCCCTTGCCCTGCGCTGATCGGCCAAGGGCTTTTTTGTCTGACCTGCTTGTTCTGGGGTGGGAGGGTCACCTAGAAAAGGTGGTGGAGAAGACAATGGATGCGAGCCTGATCGCTAAGGGCAAGGACCGGGGGTACTTGCTTTCCGATGAGATTGTGGCAGTCTTCCCGCACGCGGAAGACGAAATCGAATCGGTCGATGAGTTCTACCTTACATTAGTTGAACAGGGTATCGAAGTTCTCGATCAGGAGCCGGCCAGTGCTCCGCCTGCCGCTGTCGAGCGGCCCGCCAAACACGCTCGTGGGACCTCAGTCGATCGTTACAACAATCCGGAAGTTGTCGACCTCCTGGCCGGAGGCGTCAACGATTCGGTGCGACTCTATCTGCAGGAGATCGGCGAGACGAATCTCCTGACCATGCAAGAAGAGGTCTGGCTTTC
>CALAGB010000017.1 GCA_937891245.1 uncultured Thermomicrobiales bacterium
GTTCATCACCAATCGCCGCTGCGCCCAGCTTGGTCTGGAACCGCTCTTCCCGCCGGTCGAGAACCCGTTCCCCTGGATGTCGGAGATGGTCGACCTCAAAAAGGAGAAGAACTTCTTCGAAACGCGCGTCATCGAATACCAGAAAGGCGCCGCGCTCGACTGGGAGTCTTGAATTAATTCGTGGGCCACGTAGGTCTCTTCGCGACCGAGGGTCCTGCGTGTCCCCACGATCCTTAGACATCTCTGGCTACTTGGATACCGTCGCACTTTTCAATAGGAGTCTCAGACAGCGTATCAATGGGCACTCCGATTGCAACATAGACCGCCCATCTGTCCACAGCCTGAGCGACGTTACGGTATACTCTCAGAAACGTTGCATAGGCATTCGATGTACTGAGAAGCTTATATTTACATGTTTCGGCCCTCAGACATGGATTGATTGAGGCTGCAGGAGGTCTTAGTGCGACTCACGACTGCTAGGATAACCAATTACAAATCCATTGAAAACAGTGACCCGGTATCGATTGATCCAGCGATTACGGTAATGGTTGGGCAGAACGAATCTGGAAAGACGGCATTTTTACAGGCGCTCTACAAAGCACGCCCTATCGCTTCTGACATGAAGTATGACTATGTAGAAGATTACCCTCGTCGCCTACTGATGCAATACGAAGACGAACATGAGAGCCGTCCTGCGGTCGTTGCCGAATTGACATTTGAACTTGGAAGCCAGGATATTCAGCGAATTAATGATTTTGCGGGCATTGAGTTAACTGGCTCCTGTACTTTCGTGCTGACATACAAGTACGATAATAGAGGTACTGTGTCATTCAGGATTCCGGAGGAGCCGTACGTCCGCCACCGCGTGACTACCGCCCATCTCTCAACCGAGATACGGCAAACAGCTGAACATTCAAGTACGGTTGATGAACTCATTGACAAGCTCGGCAGTCTGGACCTGAACGATAAGGAACAAGCATTTCTCGATGACCTGGAGCAAACCTTTGCTGAAGCGGAGACGTGGAATAGCCGCTTTCTGCATTACGTGTATTCGAGTCTTGTTGCTCCTTACATTCCGAAATTCCTGTATTTTGATGATTACTACCTGCTTCCAGGCAAAATAAATCTCGCTGACTTGCATCGACGGCTCACCGAGAACAGATTGCGGAACGAGGACAAGACGGCTCGAAGCCTCTTACGGCTAGCTGGCATCGACCTCACAACTCTAACAGAGCCAACACGATATGAGTCCATAAAGGCAAAACTAGAAGGAATATCGATTGCGATCACGGACAAAATATTCGCCTTCTGGACACAAAATAGAGATCTTTCGGTTGAGTTTGATATTCGACCGGATTCAACTGACGAACCGCCGTTTGATGAAGGAGACAATCTCTATATTCGGATCAGAAATCAACGACACCGTATCACCGTTCCCTTTAGCCAACGAAGTAAAGGATTTATCTGGTTCTTCAGCTTTATTGCGTGGTTTGATCAAATTCAAAAGGAGGTGGGAGATAAGACAAGCTTAATCCTGCTGCTGGACGAGCCCGGGCTGAGTCTGCATGCACTGGCGCAAGGAGACTTTCTTCGATATGTAAATGAACTATCGAAGAACCATCAAGTCCTCTATACTACACATTCTCCGTTTATGGTAAATAGTGATCGTCTCGATCAGGTTCGGACTGTCGAAGACAAGCAGCAAGGGGGTACTAAGGTTAGCAGTAATGTCTTGTCTTCAGATCAAGACACCATCTTCCCCCTCCAAGCGGCACTCGGTTATAGCATTGCTCAGAATCTTTTTATCGGTCGCCGCAATCTCCTGGTCGAGGGGCCCTCGGACCTAATCTATCTCCAATATTTCTCCAACGCTCTTGGGCTGTTAGGGAGAACTGTATTGCGGGATGACATTGTAATCACTCCAGTAGGTGGGCTAGACAAACTAGCAACGTTCATCGCACTTCTCGGTGCGAACGACCTTGAACTCACTGTATTACATGATTTCAAGGGAAAACCCGATCAGCGGCTTGAAGATCTGGTTCACCAGAAGGTTATTCAACAAAGGCAGGTTTTGAATTACGCGATGTTCCGCGGCGTATCATCGCAAAATGGGGTCAAAACGAAACTAGAAGATACAGATGTCGAGGACTTGATGTCTCCGGGAATCTACCTTTCTTTGTTCAATGCTGCCTATAAGGATAAACTCGGTGCCAGAGCCATCAGAGTGAAAGATCTCCCCGCCGGTTCCAGGATCACCTCTAGGATCGAACAATACCTTGATGACAATCACATTCAACTTCGACCCAGCAGAGGCTTCAACCATTACTTAGTGGCCAATCACTTGGCATCACATCCTCCATCCCAGCGAAAATTAGATGAATTTACGCTGGGCAATTTCGATCTTCTTTTCAAGAACATCAATACACATTTCACCTTGGAATAGCCCTTCCGTATTGGGTCAAAGGAGACTTGTACATACAAAGCAGAAGGATATTCACAACAACTGTTGCCGTATTGCACGGCGTACCTCAATCATCCGGCCCGTCCGCCTCTTGCTCTCATCGCCGATCGGCGTTACAATACAGCAATTAACTCGGAGCGCGGCGGAGAGGGAGTGAGTGGCCCACGCGCTTGCACTGGCAAATCAGAAAGGTGGCGTCGGGAAGACCACCACGTCGGTCAACCTGGCAGCTTACCTTGCTGAGCACGGCCACCGCACCTTGCTCGCCGATCTCGATCCCCAGGGAAATGCCACTAGCAGCCTCGGTGTCGACAAGAATTCGATTACACAATCGACCTACGAGCTCCTTATCGACGGGCTCTCGCTTGATGAATGCGTCATCGGCGAGATTCGGCCGAATCTCGACCTGTTGCCGGCCAACGGCATTCTTGCCGGGGCCGAAGTCGAGCTGGCCGGTATGCGCCGGCGCGAGTTCCGGCTACGCGAGGCGCTGGCCGAGGAACGTGAGCAGTACGCGGCCGTGATTATCGACTGCCCGCCGTCGCTCGGCCTGCTCACAATCAACGCGCTGACCGCCGCGAGCGCGGTCGTCATTCCGATTCAATGCGAATACCTCGCCCTTGAAGGGCTGATGCAACTGGTCAACACCCTGGATCTGGTCCGGCGCCGGTTGAATCCGACGCTCGATGTGCTCGGCGTCGTCATGACAATGTATGACGCGCGCACGCGACTTTCACCGCAGGTCGTCAACGACGTGCGGCGTTTTTTCCCGAGCCGTCTCCTGCGGACGGTCATTCCGCGAACCGTCCGGCTCGCGGAAGCTCCGAGTTATGGTCAGACGATTTTTGAGTACGACGCCGCCTCGCGGGCGGCACACGCCTACGGCGAAGTCGGCGCGGAAATCGCCCGGCGCATCGATCTGCACCCCGACCCCCAACCGGCCGAGGCGATTGCCGGCGCGCATGCGTCGCGGGACTAGCCACGAGCCGGATGTGGTCGGAACGCGCGATGGTTGTTTGGAAATGGTGCGGCCCGGAATGGGTCTACGAGCCGCGAAACATCGATCGAAGAAGCTCCGACGACCCAGGGGCAACGCGGCACCCTTCGGGTGGAAAGGTGGCGAGCGATGACGATCACGCGGGATCCTGAGCTAAGCAAGATTCTGGAGCAGCAGGAACTCGAGGAGGTGCTGCAGGCCAAGCTCATCGGCACCGGACTGACGTTCGACGATGTATTGCTGATACCGGCGGAATCACACGTTCTGCCGAACGAGGTTCAGACAACGGCTCGGCTCTCACGGAATATCAGCCTGAATATTCCCATCGTATCGGCTGCGATGGATACGGTCACTGAGGGGCGCATGGCCATCGCCATCGCCCGCGAAGGCGGCATCGGCATCCTACACCGGAATCTCTCAATCGAGGATCAGGTTTCCGAGGTCGACAAAGTCAAACGAAGCGAATCGGGCATGATCGTCGAGCCGGTCACGCTCGGGCCGGATGACAGCGTGCGCGATGCGCTTGCCATGATGCGGAACTACCATATCTCCGGCGTACCGATCACCGAGGGGGGCAAGCTAGTTGGTATCCTGACCAACCGCGATCTCCGCTTCGAAGACGATCTCGATCAACCGATCGTGAACCTCATGACCAAGGAAAACCTGGTCACGGTACCGGTCGGCACGACGCTGGAGCAGGCGCAGGATATTCTGCACACGCAAAAGATCGAGAAGCTGCCGGTTGTCGACGACTACGGCTATCTCAAGGGACTGATCACCGTCAAGGATATTCAGAAGAAGATTCAGTACCCGAACGCGACCAAGGATGAGCGCGGTCGCCTCCGCGTCGGCGCCGGCATCGGCATCGGCAAGGATTCGATGGATCGCGCCGAGGCGCTGATTCGCGAGGGTGTGGACGTTCTGGTCGTTGACACCTCACACGGGCACCACTGCGACGTCATCGAGATGGTGCGTACCGTCAAGGCGACCTGGAATATCGAAGTGATCGCCGGCAATATCGCGACCGGCGCCGCCGCTGAAGCACTGATCAACGCGGGAGCCGATGCGGTCAAGGTCGGCGTCGGGCCGGGCTCGATCTGCACCACCCGTGTGGTGGCGGGCACCGGTGTGCCGCAGATTACCGCGATCATGGACGTGGCGCGTGTCGCCAGACAGCACAACGTACCGGTGATCGCCGACGGCGGTATCCAGTTCTCCGGCGATGTGGCCAAGGCGATCGCGGCCGGTGCCGAAACGGTCATGCTCGGGAGCCTGCTGGCCGGCGTCGACGAGAGCCCCGGTGAGGTGATCCTCTACCAGGGAGAGCGCTACAAGGAATATCGCGGCATGGGCTCGCTCGGCGCGATCAAGGCCCGTTCCTTCAGCAAGGATCGCTACTTCCAGGAAGAGGTATCGAGCCTCAACAAATTCGTGCCGGAAGGCATCGAGGGACGCGTCGCCTACAAAGGCCCGGTCAACAACATCATCTACCAGGTCGTCGGCGGCCTGCGCCAGGCGATGGGCTACTGCGGCGCGGCGACGATCGCCGACATGCAGCAGCGCACGCAATTCGTCCGCATCACCTCGGCCGGCCTGCGCGAAAGCCACCCCCACGACGTCATGATCACCAAGGAAGCCCCCAACTACCGGGCGAGCCGGTAGTCAAAGCGGCGGAAAGCCCGCGCCCCCGGCCCCTCTCCCAGAATTGGGAGAGGGGCCGGGGAATTGTGGCTGCGTTCCGATGCCGGGAGCGATCAACCGACGTCTGCCGCCGCTGCCAGCGCCGCCAGCGGAATCGGCTTGACCGGCGGTCGTGACGTCATCAGCCCGACGTCTTTCGGCGAATATCCTGCCGCATGTTCAACATACGAAGCGAGAATCGGCGAGCAGATACGCGCCTGGCACATCCCCATGCCACAGCGCGTTCGTCGTTTGAAATCATTGAAGGTCACGGCTCCCTCGGCAAGCGCTTCTGAAATATCCGCTGCCATGATCTGTTCGCAGGGGCAGACGACCGTTTCAGGCTGAATGAGACGCGCGATTGCCGACCCCGGAATCGACGCGAGATTGATCCGGCCGGACTCGACGTTCAGCTCGGCAATCTCGGATTGCAATTCTGAACGCGCCGACTCATAGGTGGCCCGATCCAGCGCACCAAGATCGACGGCGGCCGAGAGTCCGGCGAGACGTCCGGTCGCCGTTGCCAGCTTCGATGTGCCGATACCGCAGATCTCACCCGCCGCATAAATCCCGGGCTGTGATGTTCGCATTCCAGCATCGTGGGTGACCGTCCAGCCGCCGCGCGCCGGATCGAAGTCGACCGCACATTCGATCATGCGCGCGAGCTCGAGAGAAGCGATGACGCCGTAATGCAGGAAGAGCATGTCCGCCGCCAGCGTTTGCTCACTACCGGCAACGACGTTCCATGAATCATCGATACCCGCGATGGTGACATCACTGATTCGCTCGGTTCCACCCGCGCGGACAACCTTCGATTGGTTGCGGATCGCAACGCCCGCTGCCCGGAGTTCACGCTCTGTCCCGGCGTCATGGTCATCACCGGCCGGTGCACACCCATCGACCACGGCGACGACCCTGCCACCTCGCCGGACGATGTCGGCCGCCGCGAGCAACAGTCGAGGTCCGGTCCCGGCGACAACGCATGTCGCCCCGGTGAGCGGGCGATCGGCGCCCTCGGTTTGAAGATCAACCAGCGGCTTGATACCCGGTAGTGTCCAGCCGGGAAAGGCCGCGAGTCGATCGCGACCACCGGTCGCCAGAATAATCGCCTCCGGACAGAGCCGCTCGACCTTGCCGTCAGTGATCAACGCGACCTGATGATCGCGAAAGAGGCCCCAGACGAGCGTGTTGGGTCGGAGTGAGATGCCGGGCTGCGCCAGATCGATGATCGGCCCTTCGTCGATTAGTACAACGTTGGCGCCATGCTCAGACGCAGAGATGGCAGCAGCACGTCCGGAGACACCAGCACCGACGACGACGACCGATGCCGCGGAAGATAAGCCGGTCATGATTCAAACCCTTTCGAATCACATCGGGCAGCCTCGTACGAAGCCGTCGATATGCGCATGAATTCAGACTGCATGCCATGCGTTTCCATGTGATGCATGCCAACCGCCCCACGCAGCAGGGGCAGCCGCCTGCAGTGACGCATCCGTCGCTTCGTACTGGTCGTAGAGGTGCCGGATGAACGCAAACCGTCCCTCGCTGAAGCGATGCGCGGTGAAATCCTGCATCGGTATAGCTGAGGTACCGGTCGTGACGAGATCGGTGATGTACTTTCCGGTGATTTGCGCCAGCGTGAATCCGCTGTGACCGGTGGCGATCAGATATCCGTCGACGCCGGGAACCGCTCCCATGATCGGCAAAGCATCGACCGGCCAGGGACGATAGCCGGTCCAGAAACGGAGCACTTTCGCCTCGGCCAGCGCCGGAATGATGCGGGCCGCCCGTTTCACCAGTCGCGAGACGGTCTCAAACTCCATGATCCGATCGGTGCCGACGAATTCATCGGTCGTACCAATCAGAATCGGTCCGGCCCGATTCGGTTTCAGCGAGCCGAACGGTTGCCGCAACAGGCCGGGCAGCGGCTCGGTTGTGACGACCTGACCGCGGCAGGGGATCATCGGAATCTTGAGGCCAACCATCGTGCCGATCGCGGGAACGTCAATCCCTGCGGCGTTGACAACCCAATCGCAGTCGATCTCGCCATGCTGTGTGACGACCTGGCGCACCTTCCCCCCTGCTTGCCGAATATCGATGACTTCATGGTAGGTGAGGATTTCGGCGCCGAGTCGGGTTGCCGCCTGCGCATAACCGAAGGTCAATTTGAACGGGTTCAGATGACCATCCTGATCGCAGAGCAGCGCCCCCGCGACGGCTGGCGAGACCGCCGGCTCGAGCTCGCGAATGTCCTGAGCCGAGAGCACAGAGATCGAGATACCGGGGACCGCACTCTGCCGTGCGGCATAAGCACGGGCACCGGGGAGATCCTCTTCACGTTCGATGATGGAGTACATCTGGTTGCCGCGCTCGTACTCCAGATCACAACCAAGCTCTTCCGCAAGTCCAGGATAGAGATCAGCACTGGCGAGGCTGAGCGCCGTGTATGAGCCAGGACGCTTGCCCGAAACATTGATCAGCGAGAACGATGCGCCCGACGTGCCGGAACAAATAAAACCCTTGTCGACG
>CALAGB010000018.1 GCA_937891245.1 uncultured Thermomicrobiales bacterium
CTACGCTGCCAGGGCGTTCGATGTTGACGCGGACTTTGCGGACGCGGTTGCCGCTCATGTCGACGACTTCGAGCCGCAGGGGGCCGGCGGTGACGACGTCGCCGGCCAGGGGGATGCGGCCAAGGAGGAAGCCGATCAGGCCGCCGACGGATTCCGTTTCGAAATCGAGGTTCAGTTCGTCGCGATCGAGCTCCAGCCGGTCGAGCAGATCGTCGATCGGCACACGTCCGTCGACCTCCAATTGATCCGGTCCGATAAACTGAAACGGTTCGTAACCGGGATCGAATTCGTCGGCGATCTCGCCGACCAGCTCTTCAATGACATCTTCCAGCGTCACCAGCCCGGCGACGCCGCCGAATTCGTCAATGACGATCGCGATCTGGGTCCGACGCGTCTGTAACTCCGAAAGCAGTTCGTCAATCGGCTTCGATTCGGGCACGAAATACGCCGGGCGCACGATGTCCTCAGCCAAGACCGGCGACCCGTCGCCCGTCTTGAGCAACACGCGGAAGACATCCTTCACATGCAGAATCCCGATGACGTCATCGAGCGTCCCCCGATAGACCGGCATACGCGAGAAGCCGGTCGAGAAAAACCGATCGACGACATCGGGCAGCAGTGTCGCGCCTTCGACGGCACCAACGTCGACGCGAGGCACCATCACGCTGCGCGCCAGCCTATCACCAAACCCAAACGCTTCCTCGATCAGATCGGCATCGGTCGCCTCGACGATCCCTTCATCCTCAGCCGTACCAAGCATGGCGAGCAATTCATCGCGCGTCACGCTCGGCAGCGAGGCCCGCGCATCGACGCCAAAGAGCCGGAGCGTCAGATTGGTGGCGTAGGTCAGGATCAATGCCAGCGGCCGAGTAATCTTCGCCACGATTTCGACCGGACCGGAGGTGCGCATCGCCACCGATTCCGCCTGATGCACTGCTATCGTCTTCGGGATCAGTTCTCCAAAGACGATGCTGATGAACGAGAGGATCGCCGTACCGGCGATCAGGGCGATCGCCTTGGCGTTATTGGAAATCAGGTTAAGCGGCACGATATCGAGCCAGCCGGTGAAGACGTTCACGAGACTGACGGCGCCCACCGCCGAGGTGAAGAACGCCGCCAGCGTCATGCCGACCTGTACTGTCGCGAGAAAGCGACTCGGTGTTTCGGCCAATTCCAGCGCGCGCCGAGCTCCACTGTGGCCCTCTTCCGAGAGCAGGCGCAGCCACGGTTTGCGGGCCGAGACGATCGACATTTCAGAAGCGGCCAGGAACGCATTGAAGAGCACCAGAACGATGATGATGATGATCTGAAGGGTCAGCAAAGAGACCTCACTTCATCGACCGCGCCCGGGAGCAGTCGACTGCATACATGTACGTGCTAGCGTGACGCCGGCTCGTCGGATGAGCCGATTTCGATCCCGGCGATCCGTTCCAACGGCTTCACCAGCGCCACGATATCTTCGTCGCCCAGGCCGAGCGCGACGCTCTCGCGATACACTTCGCGCGCCTCCGACGCTAGCAGCAATCGCACATTTAACTCCCGCCCGAGATCGGTGATCAAATCGAGGTCTTTCAACATGATGCGCATCGGTGCGCCCTCATCAAAGCGCCGTTTCAGCAGGAACGGCATCGAACGATTGAACATCGTGCTACTGCCGAAGCTTGTCTTGATCACGTCGAACAACACCTGCGGGTCGGCACCGGCGCGCGCGCCGAGCACCACAGCTTCGGCCACCGCTGCCGTGTTCACCGACGTCAGATGTTGATTGACGAGTTTGACGACGCTTCCGGCACCTGACGGCCCGACATGGTGGATATTCGTCCCCATCGCCCGAAACGCCGGCAGCACCCGCTGGAAATCCGCTTCGTCACCACCCGCCATGATCGTCAACGTCGCGGCCTGAGCGCCGGCTGGCCCGCCGCTGATCGGCGCGTCGAGGAAGCCGGCACCACGCTCCCGCGCTTCGGCGGAAATCGCGCGGCTCAACGCCGGTGAGACGGTCGAGCAATCAACCAGCGTCAGCCCGGCCCGCGTCCCGCTCAGCAGCCCGCCCGCGCCACGATAGACCTCTTCGACCGTCGCCACCGACGGCAGGCAGGTGAAGACGATATCCGCGTTCCGAGGGACGTCTGCCGTTGATTCGGCCGCGACAGCCCCCTCCGCGACCAGCCGGTCGATATTCCCACGACTTCGGTTATGCACCGTTACGGCGAAACCGGCGTGCAACAGGTTCCGTGTCATCGGGAAGCCCATATTGCCAAGCCCGATAAATCCAAGCTTCATCTCGCGCCCTTTCTCAAGCGCCAACCCCCGCCGGGTACGCGCCATCGCGTCCGCCCGACACCGCGCCCACGCTCATCCCGCATGCCACCGAATCATCATGCACCGCCCGGACGCGGACGGCAACCACAGGACGACGCGGGCGACCTGGGCGAATCTATGGGGCCGCGGTCGCGGAGGGGACCGGCGTAGCGACCGGCGTCGCCGGTGGAGCCGGCAGGCCGAGAAGCGCGCGGGCATCGGCGTAGCGATCGGTGCTGCCCAGGATGACGGCGATGACGTTCTCCTGCGCCTCACGGTAGGCGACGATCAGGCACTCACCGGCATTCTCGGTGGTGCCGGTCTTCACACCGTAGACGCCGGTGGTCAGTACGAGTTCGTTCGTATTCGTCAGGCGAATGACGCGCGCATCCGGTCCGCCAACGCGCACTTCCGCGGTCGGCAGCGCCACGATCGGGCGCAGGGCCGGGTCGGCGAGCAGCGCGCGGGCGGCGACGCCTAGATCGTGCGCGGTTACCACCTGGCCATCGGCGTCGTCGCCGGAGGGGTTGACGAAATGGCTCTGTGTCATGCCGAGCCGCGTCGCTTCGGCATTCATTTCGGCGATGAAGCGCTGTAGCGGCGGCTTTCCATCATCCGGCAGGCGTTCGCCGGTGAAACGCGCCAGCGCATTCGCCGCGTCGTTGCCCGACGGGAGAAAAAGCCCCACCAGCAAGTCATGAACCGTGACAGTATCGCCGGCCTTCAGACCCATATTCGATTCGAGCGCCGGGTCGACGACATCCGCGTCCTGAATCGTCACCACATCTTCCGGCCGAGCCGAGCGCAGCGCCGTCAGGGCGGTCACGATCTTGGCAGTGCTGGCCGGCGCACGCTGCGCCTCGGCATCGCGTTCGAAACGGACGTCACCGGTGTCCGCATCGATCAGCTCGATCGACTTCGCACTGAGATTGAGCGCGGCGTAATCGGGCGTCGTGACGACGGGCGGCTGCGGTGTGGCCGGCGTCGTATCGACGGCGGTCGCCGCAGCGGGCGCCCCGGCACTAGAGCCGGACGAGTTGGATTGCGTGTGGAGACGAGAGAAGGTCCACCCTGCGGCGATGAGGCTGAAAACGAGAAGCGCGACGCCGAGAATCGTTGAGCGAGTTCTTCGCTGTTGCCGCACGGATCAGTTCACCCCTCGTCGCTCGCCGACCGCAAACCGTGGAATTGTACTGAATTGCTCAGGGGTGAAACGTTACGTCAGGCAAGATCGCTGTGGGTGGCGCGTTCAAGCGGGATGCGCACCGAAACCGTGGTCCCTTCGCCGAGCTTGCTCTGGATATCGAGCGTACCGCCGATCTGGGTGACGCGCTCGAACATCGAGGAGAGTCCAAAGCGTTCGGGCCGCTCTCGCGCCTCAGCCACATCGAAACCGCAGCCGTTGTCCGTCACACACAACGACAGGGTGTTGTCGTCCAGCGCGACATCAAGAACGATGGCGCTGCAATCCGCGTGCTTGCGACAGTTGGAGATCGCTTCTTGCACGATCCGGAAGAGCGCCGTTTCAACCAGCGCCGCGAAGAGCGGGAGCGACATCGGCGCGCGCAGATCGACGCTGAACAACCCTTCCTCGCGCAGGTCGTCGACAAGATGATGGAGCGCCTCGAGCAACGTTCGACCCTCAAGCGGTGCCGCGCGCAGATCGTGCACGCTTCGCCGCGCCTCTTCGAGGTTGTCGCGCGTCAGCATGAGCGCCCGGTCGACCAGCTGCCGCGTCGACTCATCGGCATCGGAGACTTTCAGATCGAGCCGTTCGAGGTAGAGGATCGTCGCGATCAGTCCCTGAGCGAGCGTGTCATGAATCTCCCGAGCCAGGCGGTTCCGTTCCTCGGCCACCGCCAGACTCTGCGCCTGGCGGAAGAGCCGCGCGTGCTCGACGGCGACGACGGCGTGATTGGCGATCGTCATCAGGAGCTGGGCATCGCCCTCCTGGTAGGTGTCCGGTTTATAGCTCTGCGCGCTCAGCAGTCCGACAACCTCGTTCCCCTTCAGGAGCGGAGCCGTGACAATACTGCGTACTCGCGTCTGCGGGTGGCCGACGGTATGCACCGGCGGCACCCCTTCGGCATGAATATCCGAGATGATGACGGCACGGCGCTCATGACGCGCTCGGGCCATCGGCGAACTGAGGTCAAACGCGTGACGCGGTGCGAAGCGCTGGCCACCGTCGATGATGAAATCAATGTCAAACAATCCGTCCGGACGCGCCAGGCCGATCAGGAAGGCGTCGGTCGTCATCACCTGGCGAATTTCGTGGTAGATCGCGGTGAAGACGTCTTCAATCTCCAGGCTGGACGAGATGACGTTTGAGATGCGGTGCAGCGCCGCCAGTTCGGCAATCTGATGCTGCGCTTGCCGGTAGAGCTGTGCATGTTCGATGGCGGTCGCGGCCTGATCGGCAAAGAGGCTGAGGAGGCGCTGATCTTCGTGCGTGAACGATCCACGAAGTCGATCACTCACGAGCAGGGCGCCGATCGCCGCTTCACGCACGATCAGCGGCACGATGAGCAGCGAACGAAGCTTGCTCGCCTCCCGGAGTTCACGCGAAAGCCGCGTGTCCTCCGCGATATGGTTGCTGATCACCGGCTCGCCGCTGCGGAACGAATAGCCGGCCAGTGAACCGTGGACCGGCATCGCGTCGCGCGACAGCAATGAATCACGCTCTCCGGTCAGAGCGATGATGCGCAGATTGGTCGATTCGCGATCGACCAGACGGATCGCCGCGGCGCTGGCACCGATCAGCTTCATTGCTTCATCGACGATCGTTTGCAGCATGCTTTCGAGATCGACTTCGCTGAGCACCGTCGCACTGACGCGTTGCAGGCTCACAAGCCGCTCTTCGATAACGCGGTGCCGTTCCAGTTCACCGGCCAGCTTGCGGTTGATCGCCGCCACCGAGCCTTCGGCCACCATCCGCATTGCCTCACGACCCCACCACTGGAAAAGCTGCGGATCATCGCCCGGCTGCCGCACCTGATCCCAACAGGCGTCATTAATGACGAAGAGCCCGTGCATCACATGGGAGACACCAAGGCCACTCGGTGCCCAATGCGGCTCGACCCGATCGAGAAACGCTTCCATCGGTTCGAGGGAGTCGCATCCGATCGAATCGGCCAGCGAACTGATATAGTCTTCGACAATGCCGACGATGACCTCCACCGGTGGTCGCCGAAAGGCCTCGGACACTTCTTTCAAAGCGGGGATGATCGTGGGAATCACCGTCGGAACAACCGCCCGCAGGCGACCGGCGAGATCCGTTCGTTCATTCGCGTCGCTTGATTGTTCACATGTTCCGGGTGACATGTCGACGACCTCCGTCGCTGGTCTTCTTATCGCACGAACAGCGAAAAGACCGCGTCGACCAGCACGCATACCATGAGTTCCCACAATACTCCAAGCGAAAGTGTATCAACCCGTGCACGGTCAAACGATGCGCCGCGCGGCATGTCTCATCTGTGCAAGAATACGGAGACAGCGCCGCACGTCATGCATCGTCACGCTTCCGTTCGCCCGCGGATGACGCCGCACAGCGTTGGTTCAACCGTCAACCGCTGGTACGCTCGTCGAACAAATGCCAGCGAAGCGGCTGCGTTCAGATCCAGATGAGGGGCCGGCGTGGCAACGGACCGCAGCGATCAAGAACTGATCGAGCAGATTCGGCACGATCGCGATCAACAGGCGATGGCCGCGCTCTATGATCGCTATAGCCGCCCGGTCTACTCACTCGCGTACCACATGCTGCGCGATCCGCGCGGTGCTGAGGATGTAGTGCAGGACGTCTTTCTCGGCTTCTGGCAGCGCCCATTCACCTACATCGAGGCGCGCGGCGCGTTCGGCCCCTGGATCCTCCGGGTGACCCGTAACCGCTCGATCGACGTCATCCGCAAGCGCTCACGCGAGCGTTCGCCGGGCAGCGACGAGGCGGCCGCGCTCTTCGAGGAACGCATCATCGACCCCGAGCCGGAACCGAGCGAGCAGGTTTGGACTCAGGCGGTCGCGCATCAGGTTCGAGTCGCCATGCATCAACTCAACGACGCACAGCAGCAGGTGATCGAACTGGCGTACTTTCGCGGGATGACACAAAGCGAGATGGCCGAGCACCTGGGCATCCCGCTTGGCACGATCAAGACGCGCGTCCGCACGGCACTCCGACGCCTCAGCGAGATCATGACCGACGCCGAGGCCTGGACCGACGCGGACTGACCAGCAAAAAAATCGGGCAAATGCTGGCCGAGGCCACACATTCGCCCGACAACGAGGAGGAAAATAATGGGTAGGCCGCACCCTGCACTACCCATTCAGACAAGTAGTCTGTTCGGCTCAGCCCGGTCGATCAGGTTGCCGTGATCGACCGGGAAGAGGGGCCGGGTACGCCCGGCCTCTGTGTTAGTGCTTGCCGATCTTCAGCGAGTCCTTCATGCGTACGAAGACGTTCCAGTCCGGCACGTAGTTGCCGTCCTTGTCCTTCGGCATATCGAGGACGTACGGCTTCTTGAGCGCGTAGTTCCACGGGTTATAGACGAAGATGCCGGCGCCGTTCTCGATGAGGATTTGCTGGGCTTGCTGATAGAGCTTGGCGCGTGCGTCCTGATCCGACAACGCGGCCGCATCGGTCATCAACTTGTCGGCCTGGTCGTTGGAGAACGAGTTGCGCTCGCCAGACGGAAACTTCGAGTACCAGACAAGGTACATCGTGTTGTTCGGGTCCGGATAGTCGATGTACCAGCGCCACCAGATTAACTGGTTCTTGTTCTCGTACTGCCGGTTGTAGACGTCCTTCGGGTCACCAAGCGTGTGCTTGATGTTCATCTTTAGGTTCTCGTTGAGCATGGCGATAATTGCATCGCCAGCGGCGGTCGGCGCATCACCTTCGTTGTTGCGCTGGATCATCTCGATCGCCGGCCAGTTCTTGCCGCCTTCGTACGGAGTTCCCTTCAGAAGGGACATCGCCTTGTCGGGATCGTACTTGGTGAAGTCATCGTAGGTGTTCGAGTCGAAGCCCGGCATGCCTGGCGGCGTCATCGTATAGGCGACCGTCCCCAGGCCCTTGAGCACGTTCTTGACGATCGTGTCGCGGTCGATGGCGTGCGCCATCGCCAGGCGAACTTCCTTAACATCGAACGGCTTCATTGTGACGTTCGGCTCGAGATACCAGGTGCCGAACAGATTGTACTTGAAGTACTCCTTGCTCAACGTGGCATCGCTCTGGACCTTGTCGAGGTTGCCGAGAGAGCCGTGGACCGACAGGTCGATTTCGCTGTTCTGATAGGCGGTGAATTCGGCCGTGTCGGCGATGATCGGACTGATCGATTTCGTCAGCGTGACCTTCGACGCGTTCCAATAGCCGTCGTTCTTCTCTAGTGTGTAGCTCTCGTTGTGCTTCCATTCGGTGAGCTTGAACGGACCGTTGCAGACGATGTTCGCCGCTTCAGTCCACTTGTCACCAAACTTCTCGACGGCCGGCTTGTAGGATGGTGCCGCCGCCGTATAGGTTGCGAGCACCGGGAAGTAACCGCGCGGGCCCTCGAGCGTGCAGACCAGCGTTTTGTCATCAGTTGCCTTGACGCCGACATCGTCAACGGTGACGCTGACGGCAGTGCCGTTGGCATCCTTGCCGGTATTGAACGCCTGTGCATTCTTCAAGTCGTAGAGGAAGCCGGCATACGGGGCGGCGGTCTTCGGGTCGAGCTGCCGCTTGAACGAATATTCGAAGTCCCCGGCGGTCACCGGGTCGCCGTTGCTCCACTTCGAATCACGGAAATGGAAGGTCCAAACCGACGCGTCGTCGTTGGCTTCCCACTTTTCGGCGATATCCGGCTGGGCGGTCATGTTCGAGTCGAACTGCCCGAGCAGCGCCCAAACCGACGAGTCGCCGTTGCAATAGAGGTCCTTGTTGAAGTCGAAGCTGTTCGGCTCGTAAGTGTTGTTCTGCGTAAACGTCTGCTCGGCGGCAAGGTCTGCGTTACTCGCGGCCGCCGATGGCGCCGCTGTGCCGGATGCCGAAGCCGAGGATGCCGGCGTCGCGCCACTAGACGTACTGGTGCTGGCTGCCGGAGTCGTACCGCCGGAGCCGCTGGCCGTTGTCGGTGCCGAAGTGGACGCGCTACTGGCGGTCGTGGGCGTATTATCGCTGCTGCTGCCACAGGCTGCGAGCGCCAGCGCGACGGCCGAAGCGCCGCCAGCCGCGCCGACAACCTTCAAGAACTCCCGACGGTTGACACCAATCGCGGTGAGACGTGTGTTGAGCAAACGGAGTTGCTCAGAATCTTCCCACCATTTGTGATTATCCATTGAATCTCCTCCACATGCCGCACCAAACGTGCGACGCAGATCCTTCGGCTTGAGACGACCAACTTCTGGCTCGGCCACCTCCCCTCGCTTGGGATTCCACCGAATTGACGGCAAAACGCGAACGACCCCGCTCCTAGGTGCGTTGCATGCGCGGGTCGAGCGCGTCCCGCAGACCGTCACCGAAGAAGGTGAAGGCCAACATGACGATCGCGATCGCGATGGCCGGGAACACGGCCAGGAACCAGTGCGCCTGCAAGTAGGTGAAGTACTGTCCGACCATCTGGCCCCAACTCGGGCGCGGCGGGCTCACGCCGACGCCAATGAAGCTCAG
>CALAGB010000019.1 GCA_937891245.1 uncultured Thermomicrobiales bacterium
CATCAAAGGCGACCGCCCAGGGAAAGAGGAAGATGGCCTCGATATCGAAGACGAGGGAGAGAATAGCGGCCACGTAGAAACGCGGATTGTAGCGCCCTTTTGGAGGATCGACATGGGGCACGCCACTCTCATATGGTTGGAGCTTGGCCGGGTTCGGTTTAGACGTACGGACGAGCTGCCCAAGCCCAAGCAGCATCGAACCCATCAGGATCGCTGACAGGAGCATCAAACCGATTACTGCGTAGTCTACGAGCATGCCGCGCTGTCCTCCCTCGCCGCCGCGCCAGGGGCTTCCAACAATTGACGACTATATCATACGCTCGGCGAAAATCGGGGTGGTCGAGCAGCGGGAAGATGGCTAAGACTCACGACTACCCATCGGCGAACGTTCGTACCACGACCTACATTTTTCGCCAAACTGTCGTGAGCCGGTACATAGACGGTCCACAGAATGATACGGGTGAACTAGCAACTCTCACCTCTTATGAACCGTTCGTAGCCGCGTCGCTCCCATATTTTGTTACCCAGGTGACGAATGTGAGTCTCGCATTTCCCGCTTCGCCCGTAACCTGCCAGCACCCTTCGGTTGGGAAGACGAGATACGTGGCCTGGAATCCTGATTGACCATACGCCGGAGGGATTTCGGAACTGAGATCTGGCGACACTCCATCTAGACGTTTTCCTGTGATGATCAATTTTCCGACAACTCCAGGTTCCCGCCACCAGGGAAATTTCATCCGGATCGAACCATCAGATTGGACGTAATTCAGTCCAGCATTCACGACTCCAGCGGGCCAAAGTTCAGTGCTAAGCCCCTTATCGCCATATCGATCGTCTGCGCTGCCTGGACCGTGGTGAGGCACCGTAACCGGGCATGTCACCGGAACACCTCCATCTCTTTTCACTGACCCGGTTGCACTCGTGTCTGCGCCCAAAGCGCCTTGCGATTCAGACGTTGCGCCCATTGCGCTGCCTGTACTGGCGGTTGGTACAGGCACAGGCGCTTTCGAGTGTGAACCAGACCATGGCATGCAAGCACTGAACAAGAGGACTGCGGCTATCAGTAACAGATATCGCATAGCGAATCCTTAGATCTAGCAGGACGGCACCGCCTAGGCAATGAGTCAGGCTCGTGGGGTCGAAAGAGCTTACCGTTGATTCCAATTCAGCGAACACAAAAGGTCATTAGTCAGGCGCGAACCTTCCGATATACAGAAGGGAATTGTGCAACCTCAAGTTGCCTCGTTGCCATTTGAAGAACGGGGCCTCCGGACCTAAGCGGCAGGCAACTGCGGGCACTCCGGGCTGATACGCTCTGCCCATGAGCAGAACACGCCGCTGCAGCCGCCCCCACAATCCCCGGTGGAGTCGTAGCATTCACAGCATCGCCAGGTAAGATCGCCGACAGGGCACGTCCAACACCAAACGCAGTGGCAACCGAGGCATTGCCCGTCGTTCCCAAGACACAAGCCACAACAACCCTCGCTCGCAGCTACGGCATTCGGTGTCCCACCCATCGTAGCTGCGACGCTCGCCACCAAACCACCGCAGATTCTCGCAAGGAAGCGCCGTCGGCTTAGACTATCTGATAGCACCTCCACCAGTCGTTCCGTTATCATTGTCAGACTCCAAACCCTCATGCCGCGATTTCCGAGTAGCGGACCGAGGCAATTACAGTTACACCAACCAAACCGCGATGATTGCGGTGGCTCCAGCGATTCCTGCGGCATGCACGAACTGGAGCAACCGCGCTTCTTGCATCAGACCAGACAGCAATTGCGGGGCGCCAGAAGCGTTCCTTAGCAGAAAAGGTGCGATCCAGACAGACAATGCACGGCCCAGCCAATAGAACACAAACGCGGCACTTCCGTAAAGCGGATCGCCGATGAAAATCAGCCCCACCGTAAGTACCCATATTCCCGCGAACGTGAGCCAAGTGGTGAAAGTAGCACCAAGGTCTGAACCCCACCCGGCAGCGGCCACCAAACTTGGAAATTGCCTGGCCCAAGACCCATTAGTTTGCCGTCGAATCTGCGGAAGGGGAATCCGATTGTCTACCAGCTCCCGCACCAGGGCGGCAATTCCCACCATGACTACGGAGAGTCTGGCAATCTCTGTAGACCCTCCAAACCCGAGCCACCGTCCAAGAGAACCCACGATTGCCCCGACTGCGCCGCTCGAAATAATCCCGGCGCCAGTGAAGACGACAATGTGAAGAAGCCATTGTTTCCGCCGTCCGGCCACCTTCCCAAGGGGCCCCAACGCTCCGACGAGCGACCGCCCTCACAGGCCAACGAGTTGCGTCCAGCCGAGCACGAAAGCGATCATAAGAAGTACGAGCCGGACGTCCCAAATCATAAAAAAGGCGCTTGCGATGAAGGCACTGGCGGGTACGCCGAAAAGTATCCGGCGAATCGAGCGATTCACTGGATCAGTTGCCTCGGACCCTCGAATTTTGATCGTCGCGCGGATGCTGTTCATATACAACTCCATCAGATGCATCCACGGAGGGTACAGTAACGAGCATGCGCTCAACGTCGGACCCTCGCATTGGATTGCCATACGATTGAATGCGGCCACCGACACCGATAAGCACTGCGGTCGGCACGCCCTGAATTCCAAATAACCTACCAAGAGAATCGTCCGGATCAGGCACGATGGGAAAAGAAAATCCGTAAACAGCCGCGAGCGCCCTGCATTCTTTGATCGACGATCTGCACACAATCACAACGTTACCCATTGACTTATATGCAAGCCCGTCAATCTCACGGAGGGTCGTCGAGCAAGTTGAGCATGTCGTCGAGACGAACAATAACGCCGTGAGTCGACCAACGAAATCCGAACTTCGAATCGGTTTGCCCGTAAGATCGAGCCGCTCAAAGTCAGGGACTGGATCACCCGGTTTGAGTTGATCACTCTTCTCAAGCCCCGGATTGCGCTGAGTTACCATTCGAACAAGGCCGAGCAAAACCAGACTCTGTGCTGCAACTAGGACCCAGAGCGCGGCGTAGGAAATGAAAAACACCGTTCCCATTTCAATTCTTTCTTTCCGCTCTTATTGTAGCCGGTCGACACTCTCAGTCTTTCGCCTAGGTCCGCCCCGCGCAATAACAATGAGTTCCGGCATATGTAACAACCACGATCCGAATATCAACAGAGACACGGCCCCGAACACCGCCTCTATCAGAAACATGGCGGACGCACCGGCGGCAACCTCGCGCCATAGGGATGGAACCGAACCACCCGTGATTCGAGTGATAAGTAATCCAAGAACTAAGGAGAGGAGAAGAAACAGACGAGCCAGCGAACGTTGGGAAATCTCCTCGGTCGCGTCTCCGAAACAGCCGCAAGCGATTCGCCTTTCACGCTTCAAGTTGATGCCAATGGCAAATACAAAGGAAGTCAGGATCACGCAGCTGATGAGCAGGGCCGCAACGGTCGCCCAGCCAGACACGAACGCGATCGCGACAATGAATTCGGCCACGATCAGTGCAATCGCTAACTTGGATGACACCCGAGGAGAGAAGATGTCGTAGCCCGCAACGTCGCGCCCGAATGATTTAGGATCGCGTATTTTCGCCATCGAAGCGCTGCCGAACGCGAACCCTAAAACGAGTTGAACTGACAGGGCGACGTCTACCCCGAGCGATGTAGCCATGTCACGACCTTTCGTCCGTCTCGACAGCGGACTGCGCAACGACACCTCGCAGATCGAAGTCACTCCAATTCAAGTTGTTACTGATCGAACGGAGAGTCCATTTCGTTGACCAGATTTCGGGCCCTCGACCAGGTGTGAAGGAAATACGTCCAAACAACCGACGAGCGGCTGTAACGTGGATGCCCACCGCGCCACCAAAGACAGTTATCGACTTGGGATCGCTCCAGATGGAAAGACTGTAGCATGTCAAGCGGTTTTCAATGAGGAATGCACTGCGCAGATGCCCCGGCACGTGCACCGCCTTCTTGGCAACGCGGCGATAATCGAGGTACGTGAACAGAAGAAATAATGGATTGCGCAGTCCAAAGCGCGTTACAACGCAAGTAACTGAGGATTCAATGTTGTGGTCGCCAGGTGTGCGAAGTTGGCTGACCTTTTCGTCTAGTTCGTCATACAGCATAGCGACCTCGACGCAAGGAGCGCGGAACCTCATCCATACATCGACAACGGAAACATGTCGCAGACTATATTTCAGATATTTGCATCCTATCTCCAAGCATCGTCTCGTATCCTAATTTGTCAACCCCTAATAAGTATTCAAGATCCGGGCCGTTATGAACGACCCAGATCATTAGAATTATTGACTCCGATCATGATCTTTCGTCCGGCCGTAACGTCGATACACGCGATAGCATCGTGCTCATCTGGTGTAGTCTGAAAGCCGTATGCCAACTGTTCCACACCACGAGCGCTTAGCCGCCATCTTCCAGCTCGTATGGCTCGTCGCCAGCGTTCGCCCTGGGCATTAGCCGTCGTAATCGCCACCGAGGGCGGCGTGAGCAGCGCTTGTCGATTAGGAACCGAGGCCATGTTCTCGACCGCGAGCTTGACGTCGCCTGGTTGAATCTCAAGATCACCGGCACAGAGTTGGTCCAGGCGAGCCGTATTAGTCAGCGCATTACGTCGCTCGTCTCGCTTCCGAAACAGGAGAACATCGCGGGGTTGGAGTTAGCCGATCTGGTGATCTCCCCGATCGGTCGTCACGTTCTGGGAAAACTAGATCACGCTGACTGGACGATTATCGAAGGCAAATTTCGAAGGCGCTGGGGAAGTTATGACGACGCAGGACTTGTGATATTACCAAAAGAATAAGGCCGGGGACCGCTACGCAGTACCTAGCCTCTGGACTCATTAAACCACAATTACCTGCACTTTGTCGATTCCTCGTGCGAACCAGAAACAACGTCACCGCTCAGGCCCAGCCATCATCCGGCCCCAGCCCATCGCCGGCGTACGCGCTGGGGGTTGGGATGAGCGGGACCGAAGGCGGAGTCGGTAGCGCTGGCCGTGTCGGCACCGGCGTCTTCTTGGGAACCGGCGTCGGTTGCGACTGACCGCCTGTTTCCGGCGTATTGGTGGCGCTACCGGGCGTCTCCACTGGAGTGACGCTCGGCTCAATCGGGGGTTCGTAGATCGGCTCCGGGGTCGGTGTGACGAAGAGTCGCTCGAAGCCGGAGTCGTAGACGTTGACCATCGCGGCGTAGGCGTGGAGTGATTCAACGCCGCTGTGCGTGAAGCGCGGGTTCTTGGCCGCGTCGGCCAGCGCCGCCTTCAGATCCTTTCGCTCTTCGTCCGACGCCTGGTTGCACTTAAGCGTCGGCCCTTCGCCCTTCACCAGCACCTCTTTGTGCGAGGCGACGCCGGAGATCGGCAGCTTGCCGGTCGCGTTGCAGACCGGTGCCTCGATGATGCCGGACGGCACCGCGAAGTCTTCCGGCACCGGATTGCCGTCCGGGGCCAGCAGTGTCTTGGCAAGAACCGGATCTTCGTGGGCTTTGACCATGAAATCGTGCCAGATCGGCGCTGCCGATTGGACGCCGTCGAGATTCCTGGTCGGGGAGTTATCCGTATTGCCGACCCAAACGCCGACCGCCAGATCGGTCGTGTAACCCATCGTCCAAGTATCACGGTTGTCATCGGTCGTACCGGTCTTGGCGGCGGCCGGACGGCCATCGAGCTCCGGTAACGTCAACGGCGTATGCGTGCCGAAAATCATGGAGCGCGCCTGATTGTCGGTCAGAATGCTGGTGATCTGGTAGGCATGTTCCGCCTTGACGACCTGCTCGCCGTTATTCAGCGCGTTCTCACGATCGAGATCGAAGAGCACCTTACCGTTGCCGTCGGTCACCTTCAGGATCGGCGTGTATGGCACGAAGCGGCCGTTGTTGGCGAGCGTGGCAAAGACGTTGGTGTGCTCAAGCGGTGTTACCTCACCGCCGCCGAGCGTGATCGCCAGTCCGTAGAAGCTTGGGCCGCGCCAGAGACCGGTCTGAATACCCATCTTGTGCGCCAGGTCGATCATGTTCGATACGCCGACGTAATCAAGCGCCTGCACCGCCGGGATATTCAACGAATTGGCCAGCGCCGTGCGCACCGAAACGGCGCCGAAGTTTTGCAGCGTGTCGTTGTGCGGGCTGTACGACGGCTCTGGTGCGCCGGGAGTCGGCCAGCTCTTGGCGTAGTCGAAGACCATCGTGCCCGGATTCCAGCCCTTTTCGAAGGCAGCCAGATAGGTAATCGGCTTGATCGAGCTGCCCGGCTGGCGTTCACGTACGGCGACATTGACCTGGCCGTCGATCGCATCGTTGTTGTAGTCGGCGCTGCCGACCATCGCCACGATTTCGCCGGTCTCGGGCAGGATCGCCACCAGCGCGCCGTTATCGGCGTCATACGGCTTGAGTTCTTTGATCCGATTGCTAACGATCTCCTGCGCCGTGTTCTGCATGGTCAGGTCGAGTGTCGTTTGCACCACGAGCCCACCGCGATACAGCACATCGGCACCGTACTTCTGTTCCAGGTAGTACTTGACGTAGTTCACGAAATGAGGCGCCGGGTTACCGGTCGCGACGCGCGTCTGCGGATTGAGCGGTTCAGCGTAGGCATCGTCCGCCTGCTGCTGGGTGATCATCCCCTGCTTGACCATCTGATCCAGCACGTACTGCTGGCGCGCTCGCGCCAATTCGTAATTCTGAGTTGGGTCGTAGAGGCTCGGCGCCTGCGGCAAACCGGCCAGCATCGAGGCCTCGCCGAGCGACAGGTTCCAGGGATGCTTATTGAAATAGGCCTGTGAGGCGGCATCAATACCGTAGGAGAGATTCCCGTAATAGACGTGGTTCAGGTACATTTCGAGAATCTCTTCTTTGCTGTATTTCTGGGAAAAGCGATAGGCGGTGATCGCCTCGCGTATCTTGCGGGTATAGCTATGCTCGGTGCCGATCTGGTCGGGGTAGAGCGTGCGGACCAGTTGCTGGGTGATCGTCGATGCACCGGACGAGCCGGAACCGGTCAGATTGATCATGACGCCACGCACGATCGCCGTCGGATCGACGCCGTGGTTCGTCCAGAACGACGAATCCTCGGCGGCCACGGTCGCATCGAAGATCCAGGCCTGATGCGGCTGGTTCGGGTCTGACTGCTGCTGGGTGATATGGTCGAGGATTTCCTGATACCCGACGGCGGTGCGATAACCGGTGTTTGGGTCGGTGCCTTCGGTGAGGAGCTTCCAGTTCCGGTCGTAGATCTTGGTCGTCTCGAACGAGGTTCCGTTGCCCGGCTGATTGACGTCCGGCAGGCCTTCGGAGACGTAC
>CALAGB010000020.1 GCA_937891245.1 uncultured Thermomicrobiales bacterium
CGCTCCTGTTCACCGGCTTCGGCGAACGCGTGGCGCAGCCCCTGCATCGCCTCGCGGTGCTCGGCGTGCAACGCCTTCAGCTTGGCGGTGCGGGCAGCCGGGGTCAGGTCGCGGTTGTTGCGGATGCGCTCGGCCTGACTCCGATATTCGGACTTCGCCCGCTTGGCGGCCTGTGCGATCTCGTCTCGTGTCATCTCGTCACCCCTTTCGGTGCAATTCTTACTCGTCGGTCAGATCGACCAGCATCGGCGGCTCACCCGGCACAGGCGGGAACGGTCCCCAGTCGGCCCCTTCATCGGCCCACGCTTGCAGCCGTACGCTGTGCAGGATGGCGGCTTCGAGGGCATAGTTGATGTAGACGTCCTCGTCCAGCATCGCGCAGATCGTGCGGGTGCACGCCTTCCAGCCCCACACAAAGGCGGCACGGATCGCCTGTTCCTGCTCGGATACCGGCTCCTGCTTGGGCGTTACCTGTGTGTCCATCCGGTCGCTCCTGTTTCCCGCCAGGCTCAGGCAGTCCATGCCTGAGCGCTGGCGTAAGCTATAGCTACGGTCGATCTGGTCAGCCGGGCGACTGCCGACCGCCCGGCCCGAAGGACTCCTTCACATCCCTACGACGCAAGCACCTCATCGACGCCATGAACGTCGGTGGGGTGCTCGTCATTTGCGCCGTCGCACACGGTCACCACGGGGTAGCCATGCTTCGGTGCCACCGCGCGCAGCCATGCCATGTAGTTGTCGAGCGTGTCGTCCGGCCACAGGATCGCCATCGGCGAATCCACCCGGTGCGGCAGTGCGGTATCGTCCCGCATGACGACGGCATACTCGGCTCCGTCGTGCGTGAACGTCGCGGTCACCGGTTCGGTGAACACCAGCATTTCCGGCTGGTCGCCGAACGGGTAGTCATACCAGCACACGAGCTGGGTTCCGGTCGGTGCCGGGCGAACGTCAGCGGTGTTGGTCAGGGTCGCGTTGTCCATGTTTCGTGTCCTTCCATACGGTCATACGTCACAATCAAGTCGGTCGCTGCCGACCGCTGGCGGAGCGCGTGCAAGGTTCACTGCACGCACCCCTTCCGCCTCGGGGGTCGGAGGAGGCGGAGTTGTTAGTTCCCCCCCTATAAACCTGTGTAGTCCGATGATTCCTGCGAAGGAATACGGCGTTACGACTCCTGCGACCCCCATCTCGCTACTGCCCCATCACGATGCGACGCTGGCCGCTCAACAGCAGCCCCGTCCGCATGCGTTTCCCGTGGCTCTTGGCTGTGCCAAAACCGCGTTCCGTGAGCATGGCCCCGAAATCCGGCCCGGACGGTGGGTTGATGCCGTGGTCTTTGCACCACGTCGCATACGAGCTGTGCAGAGCGGACGGCGACTCGCGCAGGGACGCATCCCCCACTTGACACTTTTCCTCAAGCCACGCCGCGAGCGTGTCCTGCTCAACCCGGTAGTCGGCAGTGGCCGCCAATACCGCCTCGGGCTCGGCCAAGCCCATCCGCTGCCACTCCAAACACCCACGGACAGCCCAGGCGAGGATGCCCGGCGCCTCGGCCAGCAACTTCTCGCGCAGCAGCGCATCCCGTTGCTCAGGTGGGAAGGTGACCGTGAATGGCACCAGCACAACCCGGCGCCAAATGGCCTCGCCTTGGCCCTGGACCTCCGGACGATGGTTGGTCACCAAGAACAACTTATGAGTCGGCTTGAACTCATGGAAATTCTCGCGCATGCGTCGCGCGCGAATCGTGTCCCCACCCGTGAGCTGCTTGGTGAGCGCTTCATTGAGCCGCCGACCCCGATCCGTCTCGACGGTCACGGCCAGGCGGCGCCCTTCGAGGTCGGCCAACCCCGTCGGGTGGCTCTCCCATTTGCGGTTGAGCAACAGGTCGCGCTCCGCCATGATGGCGTATGGACCGAGCACCGCCAGCAGCGTCTCGATGAGGGTGGACTTGCCATTGGCCCCAGCACCCCACAAGACGAACAGCCGCTCATTGCGGGTGATCCCAGTGAGTGCATAGCCGATGGCCCGCTGCAGGTAATCAATGACGGCTTGGTCCCCGGCGAAGATCTCGCGCAAGAACGCGCCCCAGCGAGGTGCCTCGGCATCGGGGTCATATGGGACATCGAGTATCTGACGCAGGTAGTCGCCCCGGCTGTGGTCTTGCAGGATGCCGGACTGCAAGTTGAGCGTGCCATTGGCGACGTTCAACAGCCACGGCTTGTCCGCGAACACGTCCGGCGAGGCGGCGATCGTCGGCTCGGACCGCGCCAAATCACCGACCGCGCGGATCTTTCTCGCCGACTCGGCCGAGCGGAAATAGCGCAAAAGGCTCCGTCGTCGCTCCGGATCTGGCTCCGCCTCGGCTTCAGCGTGGCGCATGCGCACGACGTGCTTCACGCGGCGGACGAACTCCTGCGTGTTATCTTCCACCCAAACCCGGCCGTCGAACACGTAGTCGCGGCGCTCAGCATGGACCGACAAGAGATCGTCCCCTTGGCGCCGGGCGAACTCGCGCGCATCTTCCAATTCGGTTAGCGACCGTTCGGTTGGAGCCTCATACCCGGCGATGCTCTGCGCAATGCGGCGAACCTCGGCCTCTTTCAACGGGGGAGCGCAGCGGTCGAGATTGGCCTGCCAGATGCGCGCGAAGATGGCGTCTTCAGAGTCCCCATCCCGACGCGACCGCCCCGCCAGCCGGGTTAGCTGTACGTTGCGGTCGCCGTCGGCGATGCGTTCGGGCACCGGCTCAGAGCGCTGCCGCCCGCGTCGCCCACTACGACGCCCGCTGCCCTCAGCCGGTGGCTGCTCTTCGTCCCAGCCTTGCTCGCGAAACAGCCAGTCGAGCCCTGCTTGGCAGTCGTTGACCGTAGTCGGTGCGCCCGGCAGTCGCTGGCCCGTAACGGTGAAAAATCGACCCTCGTTGTAGACCTCGATGCCGCCCGACTTGCGGTTTCTGGGGATCGTGCCCCGCATGAACAGCTTGATGCCGGTGCCGCTCGGTGAGACTTCGGTGTAGGTCGGGCACATCTGCGTGATGGCATCGGCCAACGCGCTCAGTTCGCCGGTTTCGCGATTACGGCAGTCATCGAGGTCGATGCCCACGTACGGATCGTCGGGCGTGAAGACAAAGCCGATGCCAGCCAGATGCGCAGCGGCACAGCGCGCCAGCGCCCGCTGGATCGCACCCCAGGTGGCTGGGTCATCGACTCCGGCATAGCGCCCCGTGTGTGGGTTGATTGGGATTTTCGTCGGGTTGTCATCGCGGTCCGTGTTGGCCCACGCGACCCATTGGGCACGCTCGCGCAGCTCCATCGGGATCTCATCGACGATGACCGAGCCGCCACCTTGCGGCATCGATGCGTCGTCGTCAGAGGTATGATTGTTCTCAAGAGGAACTTCCAAAACTCAGTCCTTTCTGGTTCAACCCCCACCGAGCGGTTCCCAAAATCCCGGTGGGGGTCTTCTTATTTGTCGTTACCGGCGATCTCATCCAACACACCAACCAACTGCCGCAGGGCACGCCGAACCAACGGGTCGGCCAACGTCGCCGCCAGGTCATCGGGCAACGTCGTCCGGCGCCGCTTGTCACGGGCACGCAACGACAACGCGCGCATGTGTTCACGTCGCTCTTCGTCGGTTGCGAATTGGTCGAGAAAGACTTCGCGGGCTCTGGCCGTTTGTTCCTGCTCAGGCCGGAGCGGTTTTGTGGAAATCAAAAGGCACGGTCCTCCGCGCCAGCTGTGTCGCCGCTAATTCGGGCGAGCGAGCTTGGCGGATTACCGTGCCGATGTCGGATCGATCACAGCGGTCCCCGACTCCGGAACCGCTGTCTAGAGTATAGCCGGTGCGCGGCGCCGAGAAAACGTCAGCGTCAGGTCAGAACTTACCCCAATCTTCGGACTCATCCCACGGCACTGCCACCTCGAACGCAGCAGGGTCGACGCACGTCCGGGTGCGGACCGGGCAGAGGTCGCAGACGAACACCTCGGTCGTGAAGAACTCGGCGTCTACCGTCTCGGACCGGCTGTCGGCCCGCATGCCCTGATACGCGCGACGGTCGCCGATCGGCTGGCCCCGTTTGAGCCGGGCACGGTTGCGTTCGGTAAGCCGCAGCGTGCCGTCGGGTTGCCGCACCCAACCCGGTGTCCGCCGCAGTATGCCGTCCTCGTCCACGGTCGCCAGCACCATGCGGCAGGTCGGGCGACCGCAATACAGCCGGTGGGCCTTCCGCCGCGCCTCGTAGTGGTAATCCGGCGTTGTCATCGCGCCACCTCCGAGCCCATTGTAGCGGGTGTCCGGCGCAACACCTGCCGCACCGCTTCATAACTGACACCCTCATCCGCCGCGATGGATCGCAACGTGGCGCCCTCGGCCCGTTTGGCGCGGATGATGGCCCAGCGCTCTTGGGGCAACTTGGTGCGCGGTTCGGTGTAGCGGCCACCTGCCAGTAGGGCAATATCCGGACTGTCGCTGGCTCGTAGGAGCAGCGGGATCAGCGCCGAATGTACGGTCGCGACGGACCCAACCCCGTCGCTTCCGCCCGAGTGATACGACCCCAGAGATCCCCCACGAGCGTGCGCTCTCTCCACACTGGATCTACCCGTCCGAGGCATCATCCTTCGGGGCGGGGCAGGTCATTCCCGGCTCGACAGCCAGTTCGAAATGCCAGATCTCATTGGCGTACATCTGACAGAGGCCATACCCATCGCCGTGCTGCAAGAGCCAGTCATCAGCGGCAGTGGGAGCGATGTCGACGGCATTACCAGCAACGTGGGACGATTGCTCGGGCGTATCCACCCATTTACGCGCCTCCTGTTCACTTCCGTAGGTGGCCACGGCCTGGTTGAGCAACTGTTGCTGGTACCGTGCGCTCCGCCAGCCGGAGTTGATGCGAATCTCGATTCCATCGATCGCGGCATCAGTAGCCGCGCGTTGAATCTCGCGAAGGAGATCCGGGTTCAGATTCCCAACCGCCGGTTGATCCACGTCAAAGGGAGAGAGTGTCTCGTCCGCCGGTATGAGACCATCACCGGCACCGATACGCCTGAGGTCTCTCGTCGGCGCACTCTCCGCGAGATCCGCGGCCAAGCCGGGTCTACTCGCGATGCTCCGGGCCATATTTGTCGTAAGAGCCGTCGCTGTGGAGACGGTCGTTTGGCTGTCGGGCGGCGCAGGCGTCTCCGAACGGAGGTTTGCGGCACAGGTCATCAAGACGGTCGCGGTCAACGCGACAGCGGCGAGGCTCGATATCGTCTTCATGACGCTGCGGCTTTCATCATTTCGAAATGACATGGCACCCTCACGCGTAGATCGACCGGGTCGATCACCAACAACTGATCGACACGCTACGCGTTGAGGTGTTGCGCCGGTGTGAGCGAATTGCGTAACACTTTTGCAACATGCCGTGCGCTACGCTGGGGCTGATACGGGCTGCGGATTGGGAGTCTAAATGCGGGTACTCGTCGTCGAAGATGAACGCTTTCTCGCTGAAGCGATCCAGGCCGGTTTGCGCCATGATGCGATCGCTGCCGATATCGCGCTCGACGGCGATGCCGCGCTCGAACGCATCGCCGCCAACGACTACGACATCATCGTTCTGGATCGAGACATTCCCGGGATTTTGGGAGACGACATCTGCCGGATCGTGGCCCATGACTACCCGCGTTTGCGGATCCTCATGTTGACCGCCGCCACCCGCTTGAAGGACAAAGTCGGCGGATTCGAACTGGGGGCCGACGACTATCTCACCAAGCCATTCGCGTTCGAAGAGCTGATCGTCCGACTGCGGGCGCTCGCCCGGCGCCCGACTTCAGCCGTCCCCACCATTCTCGAATTCGCGGACCTGCGTCTCGATCCATTCCGACACGAGGTCTATCGTGATGGGCGCTATCTGAAGCTGAGCAGAAAACAGTTCGCGGTGCTTGAACTGCTCATGCGTGACGGAGGCGATGTCATCAGCGCCGAGACCTTGCTCGAAAAAGCCTGGGATGAACATGCGGACCCGTTTACCAGCGCCCCGAGAGTAACAATTTCGACGCTGCGGAAGTCGCTCGGCGAACCCGATGTCATCGCGACGGTACCGGGCGTCGGCTATCAGCTCCGAATGCCGGACACGCCCGATGGAATATAACTCACGATCCCCAGACCGAGCGCGATCCCGACTGGGTGTCGCCTCGATCTCAATCTTGCTCATCGCGGTCGGTGTGTTGCTCTACGCGTTCTATATCCTGCTGCCCTATATCCCGTATTTCCTCTTCTTGGACGCCACCCCGTCGCGCGCGACCGCTCAGGCGACATCGCGCTCCGAGATCCTCGACGCACTGATTCGTGTCTCGATCGGATCGAAGATCCCCGGTATCCTCGTGCGAGTGGCCGCCGTTATCATCGTGGTGCTGTTGGCCATTGGCATCGCGGCACGACATTCCCGGCTTCCACAGGTCAGCGCTCGCCTGCGACTCACCGCCAGCTACGCACTCTTCCTCGTGGTTGCCGGTAGTGTGCTTCTGGTCGGAATCTATCTCGTGTTGCGCTATATCCCGATCTACCCGCTGGCGCGGGCCGATGCACCGGGATTGAGCCCGAATGTCACGACACGCTCAGAGATTCTCGGCACGCTCGTCCGTGTGTCAGGCGTTATTCTCGTCGCCCTCGCGATCGTCGGCGTCGGTGGAGGTTGGATCCTGGCGGGATGGATCCTCCGCCCGCTGCAACGCATCAACCAGGCGGCACAGATCGCCGCGACCGGACGGCTCGATCACCGCATCCGCCTGGCCGGCCGCAATGACGAATTCCGGCAGCTTGCGGATACCTTCGATCACATGCTTGACCGGCTCCACGACGCGTTCACGGTCCAAGAACGATTCGCAGCGAATGCGTCTCACGAACTTCGCACACCGCTCACCATCAGTGCGACGCTTCTCGATATCGCGCGACGAAACCCCGACGATCAGGACTACGAAACGCTCATCGAGCGTCTCATGATCACCAACGCACGAGCGATCGGTCTCACCGAAGCGCTCCTCCGCCTCGCCGATGCCAACAGCATCATGGCGAACTCCGAACCGATCGATCTGGCCGAGATCGCGCAAGAAGCCATCGACGAATGTGCCGGTGAGGCCGAGGCGCGACACGTCAGCATAGACGCTCGGCTTGACGCCGCTCCGACCCTGGGTGACCCGACCCTTTTGCGGCAACTGACGACGAACCTGATGCAGAACGCAATTCGCCACAACGCTTCCGCCGGTAATGCGTGGGTCACAACGGAGCACGAACCACTGCGCGCTGTCGTGACGCTCAAGATCGAGAATACAGGCCGTCAGTACACGGCCGCCCAGGTCGCGACGTTCACCGAACCGTTCCTGCGCGGCGATGGAAGAATCCGCCAATCCGAACATGAAAAGGGTTACGGCCTCGGTCTGGCGCTTGTCGCGAGAATCATTGCCGTCCATGGCGGGTCGCTCTCCCTCGCGCCTCGAGCCGAAGGCGGCCTCGTCGCGCTCGTCACCCTTCCCGTTCAGGCGGCCACAAAATCCAGCGATACCGACTGGAACCGGCGCCGAACCGACTCGTCTTGGTCACGCGCCGCACAAGTCGAGCGTGGAACACGTTGACGGACCACGAGAGCGCTGACCTTACACCGAGCGCCTCAATCGGTTCGACATTCCGTTGTAAACATCGACGGACCCAGCCGGTCTGGTGATATCCTCATCGTCGCGTCAATCCGGCCCGATTCGATGACATCGTTCAGCATCCAATTTGCGGTGCAACCGGCAGACTGGCAATATGGCGGCCTCATCGGGTACGATTTCGGCTTCAACGCCACACGCATTTCGCAACAGACACGACGTAGTACCTCACGTTGCTTGAGACCGGGAACCGACGAATGCTGGTTCGCGATCGCATCACCGGCATTTGCAAATTTCCAGGCAGGCAAATAGGCGTTTTTTAGCGCCGCCACCTATCAGTTCCGACCGCGTGGCCGCAAGATTCAAGCGTGAAGCAATCGGCGTCCAACGAGCGCTCTGGTTCCCTCTGGGAGATCATGACGGTCGGCCCGATCCTCGAAAACGCGCTCTTCGTGCCTCGATCGCGACCTGGCCTGGTGGCGCGTCCGAGATTACGCGAGCGGCTGAACAGAGGCGTTGATGCCACGTTGACGCTCGTCTCGGCTCATGTTCTGGAGGCTGCGGCATTTTCATCGGCGTGGCGAGCCTTTTGACGATCGTGAGCCTGCGGCAGGGCGGAAGCGGAGCCGATTCCCTGGTGATCGGCCAGGCACTGGTCGCCTTCTATGACTCCATCTTTCTCGTCTCACAGGGCTTCATTCCAGCCATCAACGCGCCATTGCTCGGCTCTTTGCTCTACCAGTCGCGCCTCGTGCCCCGTGCCCTCCCGCTGCTCGGATTCGTCGGAGCGGCCCTGCTCATCACGTCATGCAGCGCGTCGCTCTTTGGGCTCTGGGATCGCGTCTCGACGATGGCGGCGCTGTCGGTCTTCCCGATTGCCATCTGGGA